>JAGRJX010000288.1:333-4068 GCA_020442545.1 Lysobacterales bacterium | reverse complement strand
GCAAATCGGATGACGGCGCATGGTCTGAACCTCCGGCGTAGGCAAGGGCGTTGGTGACGAACATACTGCGTATCAGGATCGCAGGCTGCGTGATTGGCAGGGAAACGGCAAGTCCCGCGTCAGTCACCAGGGCAGTTCGAGCGGCGGCTCGTGCAGTTCGCCGAGTTGTTCCTGCAGCTGACCGATCAGCGATTCCCAGTGGCGGTTCTCGCCGAACCAGGGGAAGGCGGCGGGGAAGGCCGGATCGTGCCAGCGTCGGGCCAGCCAGGCGTTGAAGTGCAGCAGGCGCAGCGCGCGCAGCGGCTCGACCAGCACCAGTTCACCGGCGTTGAAGTGGTGGAACTGGCGATAGCCTTCCAGCAGCCAGTCGAGCTGGCGACTCTGGTCGTCGCGGCTGCCGGACAGCAGCATCCATAGGTCCTGCATGGCCGGGCCGTTGAGGCAGTCGTCGAGGTCGACGAAATGCAGGCGCTCGTCGCGACGCAGGATGTTGCCGGGATGGCAGTCGCCGTGCAGGCGGATGATCGCCGGGTGGCCGGACTCGCTCCAGCGTGCTTCGACAGCGCCCAGCAAAGATTCGCCGATGCGCTGCAGGTTGTCACGCAGGTTGTGCGGCAGATGTTCGCAATCAAGCAGGGTTAGCAGCGAGCGATGGCCGAAGCCTTCGATGTTCAGCGTCAATCGATGCCGGAAGGCGCGCCGCTCGCCAACCGCGTGGAGTCGTCCCAGCACGCGACCGAGCAGGGTCAGGCTGTCGCGGTCAGCCAGTTCGGGCGCGTGACCACCGCGCAGCGGGAACAGCGCAACGCGTTGACCGTCGTGATGATGCAGCGTCTCTCCATCGACATTGATCGGCGGCACGACCGGAACATCGCGTTCGGCCAGTTCGATGGCGAAGGCGTGTTCTTCCAGGATCGCGTCGTCGCTCCAGCGTCCAGGGCGATAGAACTTGGCGACGACGGGTTCGGCATCGTGGATGCCAACGCGGAACACGCGGTTTTCGTAGCTGTTGAGTGCCAGCACGCGACCGTCGCAGTCGAGGCCCATGGCCTCCAGCGCGTCCAGCACGCGATCCGGATCAAGGCCGGCGAAAGGTGTTTCGTTGTCGGCCATGCGTCAGGCGATGGCGTCCAGCGCAGGGATGTCGCGCGCCAGATCGCCGTGGACGTAGCACTGCGAGCCGATGGCGCGCCAGCCGTCCTCGGCGAAAACCTTGCGATACCAACCAGCGGGCCGGGACTGGAAGCCGTGCGTGTCGCCTTCGAAGGCATCGCCACGGCAGAACAGCTCGATGAAGGCGAAGCCGCGACCGAGTTCGGCGAAGCCGGAGAGGCCACGCTTGAGTTCTGCGGCCGGCAGGTAATGCAGCACATCCGAGCAGACCAGCACGTCGAAGGGCTGCTCGAAGCGCTGCCATTCGAGATCGCCAAAGCGCAGCGGGAACAGGTTGCGACGGCGACCATAGCGGCTGACCGCGTAGTCGCTGCTGTCGACCCCGAGGTAGTGCAGCTTCGGTCGCCGTTTCAGCAGCGGCGCGCGCCAGGCGCCTTCGCCGCAGCCGATGTCCAGCACCGAGGCAATCGGATGGCCGAGATGGTATTCGGCCACGCCCAGCACCATGTCCACCTTGCGCTGCAGCGCCGCGCGCTGGCCGCCCACGGCTTCAGCACCGCGATACCAGCGGTCGAAGTAGGCGCGGTCGTATTGCTTGCGCATCAGCTGAACAACCGGCTGGCGATGCCGAAGCCGGCAAGGCCCATCAATGTGGCGGTGCAGATCAAGGCGACGGTGAACGGCAGGCCACGCTGGGCCGGATCGCGCAGGTAGGTGATGATGTAGCCGGTTCGCGCCAGCAGCCAGATCGCGCCGACGATGGCGGCGATGGCGCCGTAGCCGTAGCTGTGGGCCAGCCACAGCGCGGGCAGGAACAGCAGTACCTGCTCCAGCGTGTTCATCTGCACGCGGTAGGCTCTCTCGAACATGGGGTGGCCGCTGGTGGCTGGTGCCTTTACCTGGTATTGGCCACGGGCGCGGCCAACGATGATGCCGGTAGCGAACATGAGCAGCAGGGTGAGCAGGGTGATCAGCGAAATCCAGGCGGACATGATTCGGGCCTCGGTAGCGGGCAATCGGTCTTTCAGTGTGATCGCAAAGTCGTGGTCGGTCGAGTTGCGGTCGCCAGGAATTACGATCCGGCCTCATTCGTGGCATGCTGGGGAAAAAGACCGGGGGGTCGAATGGATGACTGAGGAACGCTGCCCGTTCCATGGTGATGAGGCCGTTGTCCGCGCCACTCAGCGATGGGTGGAGCGCGCGGTGATCGGACTCAATCTGTGTCCGTTCGCGCGCGGGGTCGAGCAGCAGGGGCGCATCCGCTACCGGGTCAGCGATGCCGATACGCCGGACAAGCTCAAGGTCGATCTTGAGCACGAGCTACGCTTCTTGCAGCAAACGCCACCCGAACAAGTGGACACGACATTGCTGGTCCATCCCGACGTCCTCGACGACTTTCTCGACTACAACGACTTTCTCGTGGTGGCGGACCGCTGCCTCAGTGAACTCGGGCTTGACGGCGTGATCCAGATCGCCAGCTTCCATCCACGCTACCGGTTCGAGGACAGCGGAGCGGACGATATCGAGAACTACACCAACCGGGCACCGTATCCGACACTGCACCTGCTTCGCGAACGGAGCATCAGCGAGGCCGTGTCGCGGCTACAGAATCCCGAGAGCATCTACCGACGCAATTTGCAGCGCATGCGCGAACTGGGTATCGACGGCTGGGATGCGCTGTGGGCGGATGATCCCGACGCGTAGAGTCTGGTCCGCTCGGCGGGACGGGATGCGGTGGTGGGTGCTTGCGTGGACAGCGGAACGAGCGTCGCTCCACGGTCCGGCGGTGGTTGCGTCCGGTCGCCATCAGCAGACTTCGCCAGCGGCATGACCGGAAGCCCAGGCCCACTGGAAGTTGTAGCCGCCGAGCCAGCCGGTGACGTCGACGACCTCGCCGATGAAGTGGAGTCCCGGGACGCGTTTCGATTCGAACGTCGTGGACGACAGTTCGTCGGTATCGACGCCGCCCAGGGTGACTTCCGCGGTGCGGTAGCCTTCGGTGCCGCTGGCGACGATGGGCCAGCGCGACAGGTAGTCGGCGATGCGCTTCAGCTGCGGCGGGTCGTACTGGCGCATCGGTCGCTCGCCGAATTCAAGGTCGCCGATGCGCTGCGCGAAGCGGCGCGGCAGGACGTCAGCCAGCACGTTGTGCAGGGCAGCATCCGGTCGCTGCTGTCGCTGCGAGGTAATCCACTCCTGTGCGTCGATATCGGGCAGCAGGTTGATCCGCAGGTCATCGCCGGGCTGCCAGTAGCTGGACACCTGCAGCATGGCCGGGCCGCTGAGGCCGCGATGGGTGAACAGCATGGCGTTGCTGAAGCTGGCGGCGTTGCATTCGGCGCGCACCGGAAGTGACAGCCCGGACAGCTCGCTCCAGCGTTCCAGGTGCTTGCCGCTGGTGGTGAACGGCAC
The DNA here is from genome assembly GCA_020442545.1 of Lysobacterales bacterium. GTDB lineage: Bacteria > Pseudomonadota > Gammaproteobacteria > Xanthomonadales > Xanthomonadaceae > JACKOX01. The sequence goes on along the minus strand of JAGRJX010000288.1, from coordinate 543 downwards.
CAGACCGGCGCGCGTGGGCAGAACACGATGACCGAACTGCTCCGCAATCCGATAGCCGAAGCCGGTGGCGCCCATGCGCGGGATCGACAGGCCGCCGCTGGCGATCACCAGCGCCTCGGTCGTCACTGCGCCCTTGGTGGTTCGTAGCGCGAAGCGATTACCTTGGCGTGCGATGTCGTTGACGCTGCAGTCGGTGACGATCTCGACACC
>JAGRJX010000288.1:0-276 GCA_020442545.1 Lysobacterales bacterium | reverse complement strand
CAGAACAGCTGGCCCAGTTCCTTCTCGTGGTAGGCGATGCCGTGCTGCTCGACGCGCTCGATGAAATGCCAGGGCGTGAATCGCGCCAGCGCCGACTTGCAGAAATGCGGATTCGCCGAGAGGAAATTGGCGGGAGTGGTGCCTGTGTTGGTGAAGTTGCAGCGGCCGCCCCCGGACATGAGGATCTTCTTGCCCGGTCGAGTGGTGTGTTCAATAACGCGCACACGCCGGCCACGACGGCCGGCGGTGATGGCGCACATCAGGCCGGCGGCGCCG
>JAGRJX010000007.1 GCA_020442545.1 Lysobacterales bacterium | reverse complement strand
CGCACCGAGGTGCTGGGCCTGGTCAAGGCGCAGATGGTGAAGAACACGGTCATTGTGCCGGTGGGAGCGAAGGGTGGTTTCATCGTCAAACGACCTCCACAGGATGCTGATCGCGATGCGCTGCTGGCGGAGGGCATTGCCTGCTATCGGCTCTTCATCAACGGGCTGCTCGACATCACCGACAATCTGGTTGATGGCGAAGTCGTTCACCCGCCGCAGGTGGTCCGCCATGATCCGGATGACCCCTACCTGGTGGTGGCTGCCGACAAGGGCACGGCGAAGTTCTCCGACATTGCCAACTCGGTCAGCGCCGAGCACGGATTCTGGATGGACGATGCCTTTGCGTCGGGCGGCTCCAATGGCTATGACCACAAGGGCATGGGCATCACCGCGCGAGGTGCCTGGGAATCGGTGAAGCGACACTTCCGTTCGCTGGGGCGCGACTCCCAGTCCGAAGACTTCACCTGCGTGGGCGTCGGCGACATGTCCGGAGACGTGTTTGGCAATGGCATGCTGTTGTCGCGCCACATCCGGTTGGTGGCGGCGTTTGACCACCGGCACCTGTTCATCGATCCCACTCCCGATGCCACCAGGACCTACGCTGAGCGTGAACGCCTGTTTGCGCTGCCGCGCTCGAGCTGGGACGACTACGATCGCAGCCTGATCAGCAAGGGTGGCGGCGTCTTTCCGCGCAGCGCCAAGAGCATTGCCCTGACGCCGGAGATGATCAAGGCGCTGGGACTCGACGATGGTGTGGAGCAAATGACACCCAACGAGCTGCTGAGTGCCATCCTGCGCGCTCCGGTGGATCTGTTCTGGAACGGCGGAATCGGCACCTACGTGAAGGCCGTGGATGAAACGCACGGCGAGGTCGGTGATCGCGCCAACAACCTGATCCGCGTCAACGGCAGCGAGTTGCGCTGCCGGGTCGTGGGCGAGGGCGGCAACCTGGGAATGACCCAGCGTGGTCGCATCGAGGCAGCGATGAATGGGGTGCTGCTGAACACCGACTTCATCGACAACTCGGCCGGCGTGGATACGTCGGATCGCGAAGTGAACATCAAGATCCTCCTCAACGACGCCGTGCAGCGCGAAGAGCTGGACGAGGATGCTCGCAACCAGCTGCTGGCAAGCATGACCGATGAGGTCGGCGCGCTGGTGCTGATGGATAACTACCGGCAGAACCAGGCGATCAGCGTGATGGAGTGCATGAGCCTGACACGTCTTGGCTCCAAGCAGCATTTCATCCGGACTCTCGAGTCGCAGGGTCTGCTGGATCGCCAACTGGAGTACCTGCCCAGCGATGCGCAGTTCTCCGACCGCAAGGCTCGTGGTCTCGGTCTCACCCGTCCGGAGCTCTCGATCCTGCTCTCCTACGCCAAGATCATCATCTACGACCAGTTGCTTGAGTCCGACGTGCCGGAAGACCCTTATCTGTCGAACGAGCTGCTGCGCTATTTCCCGGAACCACTTCGCGAACGCTTTGCCGAACACGCGCAGCGCCATCGTCTGAAGCGCGAGATCATCGCCACGGCGGTCACCAACTCCATCGTCAACCGCATGGGCTCGACCTTCATGATGCGGATGCAGGAGGATACCGGCGAGAAGCCGGCAACGGTAGCCAAGGCCTTTACCATCGCCCGCGAAATCATTGACGCGCGCGGCCTGTGGGCGGCCATCGACCAGCTTGATCTCGAGGTGCCGGAAGGGACGCAGATCGATTCGCTGCTGCTGATATGGGGTCTTCTGCGCGGTCTGACCCGCTGGCTGCTGGGGCGTCCGGGCTTGCGCCTGGACATCGCCGAAGCGGTAGATCGCTACCTGCCGGGTGTGCAGGAGCTGCGCGGCAATCTCGGCAGCATCCTGGGCGCTGACGACCGCGACGCATGGGCCGAGGACCGTGCGCGCTGGCTGGACATGGGCTTCTCCCAGAAGCTGGCCGAACAGCTCTCGTCGCTACCGTTCCTCATGTCTGCCCTGGACATCGTGGAAGTGGCGCAGGCGCATGATCGCAGCGTTACCGACGTGGGCAAGGTGTTCTTCGGACTGGGCGAAGCCTTGCACATTCATTGGCTCTTGCAGCGCATCGAGGAATTGCCGGTGGAAGGCCGTTGGCACGCGCATGCACGCGGCGTGTTGCGCGACGAACTGCAGGCCCAGCAGTGCGCGCTGGTGTCGCAGTTGCTGGGGCAGGATGACCGGCGCAAGAGCGGCACCGGGATCGACAAGCTGGTCGCGGAATGGATTTCCCGGGACGACAACGCCCTGCGCTTCACGCTCAACATGTTCGCCGACATGCGTAACCAGCGCGCGATGGATTTCCCGACGGTGTCGGTAGCCGTGCGTCGCCTGGCGCAACTGGCGGCAGCGAAAGGCTGATTGGAGCGGTCAGGAGTTAGGGCAACGCTGAAAAAGTCGCCGACTCCTGCGAAGATTGCCGCATCAATGCTCTGGGTGGAAGGACGATGAAGCAGCAGACCTTGGCGATGGCGGCGGAT
>JAGRJX010000287.1 GCA_020442545.1 Lysobacterales bacterium | reverse complement strand
CGGCGTACTGGCTGAGTTCGCGGGTGTCGGTGCCCGCGCGCCGAAGCTGGACGACGGTTTCCTCCAACTGCTGGTTCACGAGGCCAGCGGCACGCTCGGCCCGGCGTCGCTGCAGGTTTTCCCGCAGGATGCCGGCAAACACCAGCAGAAGCAGGGTGGCGCTGACGAGGATGCCGATGACGGTCTGCGTTTGCAGGCGCCGCAGGCTTTTCTCCGAGCTGGCAGCACGCAGCTCAAGCAGGTGTCGCTCTTCGGCCTGGATGGCATCGGAAACCCTCGCGATTTCCTCCATCAGCCGCCGGCCTTCCGCCTTGCTGACCTCCTCGCGTGCGGAAGCGAAGCCGTGTTCGCGAAAGCGCCTCAGGATGTCCATGGCAATATCGAGGCGGCTTTCGGTGGCGGCCTTTAGCGCGCGCATCCGCTCGGCCTGCTCCGTGTCGTCGGCGAGCGCTTGTTCCAGCCGGGCCACCAGACCGTGGACCCGGGGAATGGCAGCGAAGAACTCGTCCTCAAATTCGGTGGTGCTGGTCAGCAGAAAGCCGCGCTGGGCCGACTCGGCGTCCTTGATGGCGGCATACAGCGACTGGATCAGCGCCAGGTTCTCATGCGTTCGGTTGAGCCAGCGACTGTCCTCGGCGTAGTCCTGACTGCGCTGGGTAACCGAGTAGCCCACCAGTACCAGGATGACCGACGCAGCGGCGAGGCCGAGGTAGATTCTCAGTCGCGAGTCGAAAAGCGTGCTGGCGAAGGTTGGCAACATGCGGGAATGGTGGACGCGCTGACGGGGCAGACAGCCCGCCATTTTAGGACAATCATGAACAAGTATCCGCCGTCATGGCGGCTCGCATGCGGTTACGGCAGACCGCGCCTCAGTCCCTGGCTATTGGCTGACCGCCCCGAGCGCCGCCCGGAAGGGCGCAATCGCCAGCCGGAGGGCGCTTCCGCTCCAGCTGATCAGGCGGCGCTGGTCGATGCCGGTCAGTCCGTGCAGCAACTCGCCCAGGTCCTGCGCCTGGCCGTTGCCGATGCGGCACAGGGCCTGCGCCCGGCGGCCAATGGCGTAGGTGGCCGTGATCGTGGTTGCGCCGTCGCTGGCGAGCGAGGCAACCGGCAGCAATCGATTGATGATGGGTCGGCCGAGGCTGCCACCGAGTCGCGCGATGCCGGAGCGATCAACCAACTGCTCCAGACTGCGCTGGGATATCTCGCGCGCGCTGCCGCCTACGGCAGTCGCCAGCAGGATGACGGCGCGCTCTTCCAGCTCGTTCAGGCGAATCGCGTAGAGTTCGAGAATATCCAGCACCAGCCGCCGCTGGATCCGGGATGGTGCGTCGCTCTCGCCGAGCTCTCCAATCAGCAGCGGTGCCAGTCTGGCCAGCATGGGCACCTTCTCCACCAGGCCGCTGGCAATGGCCCCGCTGCCGGCTTTCAGGCAGGCGGCATGGATCAGGCGCAGGCAGCGACGATCCAGTTCCTCGCCGGTCAGCGGTTTGGATGGCACGGCGGACCTTGCCTTGCGGCGGCTGGCTGCAGGCTTCTTTACGGGGGTTTGCCTGGCGGCCTTCCTGGTTGTCGCCTTGTTCGCCGCGGATGTTTTTCCGCTGGCTTTGCTGGCGGATTTGGTCGTCGCCTTTCGCGGGGTCCTGACGACTTTCTTGCGCGCGCTCGTGCGGACGGCAGGTTTGCCGTCCTTGTCGCTGGCGCGGGTGCGTCGGGTGGCCATGGGGGGGCAGCTTAGCCTGTTGTCGCGCGGGCCGTACAGCCGTCGGGAGGGGCGTTGCCGCCTGCTAGACTTGGTGGTCTGATTGCCGGCCAGGTCTGCATCCGTGAACGCCCATCCTTCAACGACTGCCGCAAGCTCGTTCGACCGCGTCCGTCCCTGTCGCTGGGACGGGCAGACGCTGTCGCTGCTGGACCAACGCCGCCTACCATTTCATGAAGAGTGGATCGATTGCGCCGAAGCGGCCAGCGTGACGCGAGCGATCCGCGACCTGGTGGTCCGCGGTGCACCGGCCATCGGCATCGCGGCGGCCTACGGTGTGGCGATGGCGGCGCAGCAGTGTGACGCGACCAGTGCCGAAGCGGCGCGGGAAGCCCTTGCCCCGACACTCGAACATCTCCGCGCGGCGCGTCCGACCGCCGTGAACCTGGCCTGGGCGCTGGATCGCATGG
>JAGRJX010000286.1 GCA_020442545.1 Lysobacterales bacterium | reverse complement strand
ACGGTCGCGATTCCAATCCGAAGTACCTGGGTGTCAAGCTGTACGGCGGTCAGGCCGTCGAGGCCGGCAACATCATCGTTCGCCAGCGCGGCACCCAGTTCCATCCGGGTCCGGGCGTTGGTCTCGGCCGCGATCACACCCTGTTCGCGCTGGTCGACGGCACCGTCGATTTCAGCGTGAAGGGCGCCAACAAGCGCCGCACCGTCAGCGTGAAGGCCGAGGCCTGATCGCGACGGACATCCGCTAGCGGATTCTTCAGCCTCCACAGGCTTGCAGAAAGCCCCGCTTCGGCGGGGTTTTTTGTTGAAGGAGCGGTGATTCGTGATTGGTGATTGGTGATTCGTTGCAGCGAATCCGACAGCAGCCGATCCTTGAAATGCCTCATCGTTCCCGCGCGGTGTCAGAACCCAGCCGCTAGACTGCTCCGGCAAATCACGAATCACCACTCACGGCCTCCCCATGAAACTAGTCGATGAAGCCGAAATCCACGTCGCTGCCGGTGATGGCGGCAACGGCTGCGTCAGCTTCCGGCGCGAGAAGTACGTCCCGTTTGGTGGTCCGGACGGCGGCGATGGCGGCAACGGCGGTAGCGTCTGGCTGGAGGCCGACGAGAACCTGAATACGCTGGTCGATTTTCGCCACCAGCGCCGCTTCCAGGCACAGCGTGGCCAGAACGGCATGGGCCAGCAACGTTTCGGTCGCGGCGGCGATGACGTGGTGATCAAGGTGCCGGTGGGTACGGTGATCACCAACCTCGATACCGATGAAGTGATCGGCGACCTGGTCCGTCACGGCCAGCGACTGCTGGTGGCGCAGGGCGGTCTCGGTGGTCGTGGCAACATCAACTTCAAGAGTTCGACCAACCGCGCGCCGCGCAAGGCGACGCCGGGAACGCCGGGCGAGCATCGCGAGATCAAGCTGGAACTGAAGCTGCTGGCTGACGTGGGCCTGCTGGGCTTCCCGAATGCCGGCAAATCGACCTTCATCCGAGCGATCTCGGCGGCGACCCCGCGCGTGGCCGATTACCCGTTCACCACGCTGTATCCGAACCTCGGCGTGGTGCGTATCGAGCAGCACCGCAGCTTCGTGGTGGCCGATATTCCAGGGCTGATCGAGGGTGCGGCTGAAGGCGCTGGCCTGGGCGCGCTTTTTCTCAAGCACGTGCAGCGCAATCGCCTGCTGTTGCATGTCGTCGATGTCGCGCCGATGGACGGCAGTGATCCGTTGGAACAGGTGCGCGCCATCGAGCAGGAGCTGGCCAAGTTCGATCCCGGACTGGTGGAGCGCCCGCGCTGGCTGCTGCTGAACAAGCTGGATCTGCTGCCGGAAGAGGAGCGGCAGGCGACCGTGGACCACATCATTGGCGGGCTCGACTGGCAGGCGCCGTGGTTCCCGATCTCGGCGATCAGCCGCGAAGGCACGGAGATCGTCACGCTACGGGTGATGGAGTTCCTCGACCAGCTGCGCGCAGAGGCGCTGGAACAGGCAGGCGAGAGCGCTGCCGAGGCCGAACACCGCGCCTGGCGCGAGCAGGGCGGGCTGGAAGGCGACCCGGTCTAGAACCCGTGATTCGTGATTGGCAAGAGCGAAGTCGCGACGTGACTATGCCGACGGAACTCATATTGCCCCTTCCCTCGCTGGCGGGGGAAGGTACCGAAGGCGGAAGGGGGTGGTGGCGCATAGCACCAGACAAAACGACGCTTCGCGTCGCCACCCCCATCCCAGCCTTCCCCCGCCAGCGAGGGAAGGGGTTTGCTGTTGCGCATCACCCATCACCAATCACAAATCACCGATCTCAAGCAACAAAAAAGCCGGCGAAGGCCGGCTTTTTCGTG
>JAGRJX010000285.1 GCA_020442545.1 Lysobacterales bacterium | reverse complement strand
GCGAGGATCCGGTGCGCATGCTGCGTGCCGTGCGACTGGCCGCCAAGCTGGATTTCCGAATCGACGTCGCGGCGGCCGAACCAATCCCGCGGCTGGCCGGTCTGCTGGGTGAATCCTCTTCGGCGCGACTCTTCGATGAGTCGCTCAAGCTGTTCATGGCCGGCCATGCCGAAGCGAGCTGGCTGGGGCTGGAAACGCACGGGCTTCTCGACGTGCTGTTTCCGGAGAGCACGCCGGCGATGCTGGCCGATGAAAGCGGTGGCCTGCGTCGCCTGCTGCTGCAAGCCCTGCGCAACACCGACGAGCGCATTCGCGAGAGCCGACCGGTGACGCCGGCCTTCCTGTTCGCCGCGCTGCTGTGGCCGGCCTACACTGTGGAGTTGGCGAAACTGCAGGCGCAGGGACTGGAGATCCATCTGGCGCAGCAGCGCGCCGCCGACCGCGTGGTGATGCACCAGGCGCAGCGCATCGCACTGCCGCGGCGCTTTTCCATCCCGATGCAGGAAATCTGGATGCTGCAGTCGCGTTTCCCGGAGCGTCGGCGCAAGCGGGTGTTTCGCCTGCTCTCGCACCCGCGATTCCGCGCGGCCTACGATTTCCTCGAACTGCGTCTGGAAGCAGAGCCGGAGCTGGCCGAAGAGTTTGCCTTCTGGCGTGATGCGCAGGCATTGAGCGGCGAGCAGCTGTCGGCGCGACTGGGTCCGCCGCGCAGCGGTGGTGGTGACCCGCAGCCGTCGCGCAAGCGTCGCCGTCGGCGTCGGCGCAAGCCCGCCAGCGGAAGCAGCGAATGAGCGCATCCGGGTCGACGTGCCCGGCGATCTACATCGCGTTGGGCAGCAATCAGGACGAGCCGGTCATCCAGATCGACCGCGCACTGGCGACGCTGGATGCGCATCCGGATATCCGTGTGGCAGCTGTTTCGCGCCTGTACCGCACGCCGCCCTGGGGTGTGACCGAGCAGCCGCCCTTCGTCAATGCCGCAGCGCGCCTGGACACCGCGCTGGAGCCGGGAGTGCTGCTCGACGTGCTGATTGCGGTTGAGCAGGCGGCGGGTCGCCGGCGCCAGCTTCGCTGGGGGCCGCGCAGTCTCGATCTCGACCTGCTGCTGTACGGCGACCGCAGCCTCGACAGCAAACGCCTGCAGTTGCCGCATCCACGCATGCATCAGCGCGCTTTCGTGCTGGTGCCGCTGCTGGACATTGCGCCTGATCTCGAGATTGCGCCGCATGGCCGTGCGGCCGATCTGCTGCTGACGCTGGATCGAAGTGGCATCGAGGCGATACGCTAGGGGCATGTTGCTTAGCAGCATCGCCCCGTAATCGGAAGCCGACGCCATGTACGCCGGAGAAGCCACGCCCCCGCGCAAACCCGTCACCGTTCCCATGCTGCGCGATTTCAAGCGCGAGGGCCGGCGCATCGCCATGCTGACTGCCTATGACGCGAGTTTCGCTGCGGTCATGGACGAGGCCGGACTCGACGTGGTGCTGGTCGGTGATTCGCTGGGCAACGTGGTGCAGGGCCGCAAGACCACGCTGCCGGTCACCGTGGATGACATGGTCTACCACTGTGCCGCCGTGTCGCGGGGCCTGGAGGCGGCGCTGCTGGTCGGTGACCTGCCGTTCCAGAGCTATGCCACGCCCGAACGTGCGCTGGATTCCTCCCGACGATTGATGGGCGAGGGCGCTGCGGCAATGGTCAAGCTGGAAGGCGCCGGACCGCTGCTGAAGTCCATTGAATTTCTCGCCCAGCGCGATATCCCGGTCTGCGCGCACCTCGGCCTGACGCCGCAGTCGGTGCGCAAGATGGGCGGCTATCGGGTGCAGGGTCGCGGCGACGAAGCCGCCGCCAGGCTGCATGCCGACGCGCTGGCCGTGCAGGAGGCGGGCGCCGAGCTGCTGGTGCTGGAATGCGTGCCGGGTGCGGTGGCTGCGTCGATCACGGCAAAGCTCGACATCCCGGTCATCGGCATCGGTGCCGGTGCCGGCTGTGACGGTCAGGTGCTGGTGATGCACGACATGC
>JAGRJX010000284.1 GCA_020442545.1 Lysobacterales bacterium | reverse complement strand
TGCTTCTTCTTCTCCATCGAGGCGGACGGATCGTGGTCGATCACCCGGCCCTGGCGCTCGGAAGTGGTGGACACCAGCATTTCCTGGATGATCGCCTCCAGGGTGTCGGCTTCGGATTCGATCGCGCCGGTCAGCGGGTAGCAGCCCAGCGTGCGGAAGCGCACCTTCTTCATCATCGGCTGCTCACCATCGTTCAGCGGTAGGCGCTCGTCATCGACCATGATCAGCGCGCCGTCGCGCTCGACCACCGGGCGCTCCTTGGCGAAGTACAGCGACGGCACCTCGATGCCCTCGCGGAAGATGTACAGCCAGATGTCGAGCTCGGTCCAGTTGGACAGCGGGAACACGCGAACCGACTCACCCTTGTGGATGCGCGCGTTGTACAGGTTCCACAGCTCCGGACGCTGGTTCTTCGGATCCCAGCGATGCTGCGCGCTGCGGAAGCTGAACACGCGCTCCTTGGCCCGCGACTTTTCCTCGTCACGTCGCGCGCCGCCGATGGCCGCGTCGTAGCCGCCACGGTCCAGCGCCTGCTTCAGCGCCTGCGTCTTCATCACGTCGGTATGCACGGTGGCGCCGTGGCTGATCGGGCCAATGCCCTGCGCGACGCCATCCGGGTTGATGTGCACGGTCAACGCACAACCGGTTTCCTCGGCGCGACGGTCGCGGAAGGCGATCATCTCGCGGAACTTCCAGGTGGTATCGACGTGCAGCAGCGGGATCGGCGGGCGGCCGGGCGCAAAGGCCTTGACCAGCAGGTGCAGCAGCACCGAGCTGTCCTTGCCGACGGAATACAGCATCACCGGGTTGCGGAACTCGGCCGCGACCTCGCGCAGGATGTGGATGCTCTCGGCCTCAAGGCGGTCGAGATGGCTCAGATTCGGGGTCGTCACGGCGGACTTTTCGGCGTTGTTGCGAATCGGCGGATTATCGCAGATTCGATATTTCGGGGGATTTTGGGAATATGAGCGGGGTGGCGGGCCCGCGGCTGCGGGGGTTGAGTTTGCCTGGCTCGTCATGCCCGACGAGGTGGGCATCCGGTGAGCTCAATTCCGGTCATCCCCTCGAAGGCGGGAACGCTCCAACTCAGCCGCAAGCTGAGCATCCAGCTCTTGCTGTTCGACGATTTGAAGATCAAGAGCTTTAGCGGTCTCTTCGGGCCAGCGAGCTGCTTTCTCCTGCTTGTCCAGCAACTGCCTTGTGATGACTGGTTGTCTGGACTGTACGTCAGTCCATGTTGCTCAGCCCACGAAGAACCTGCTCTCCGTATCGCTCAAGCTTGCTCGCGCCGATGCCGGGGATGGCTGAGAGTTCCTCCAGCGTCAGTGGCTGGTGTTCGGCGATGGCACGCAGGGTGGCGTCGTGGAAGATGACGTAGGCGGGGACGTTCTGTTCCTTTGCCAGTCGTGCGCGCAGTTCGCGCAGGCGTTCGAATCGATCGCTGCCTTCGGGCGACAGCCTGGCGACCGCAACTGCCTTCTCGGCTGATCGGGATTTCGAGTCTCGGCGCCGCTTCTCACGTCGGCTGTCCTCAAGGCGCAGCTGCAGCGTCTTCCCGCCCTTGAGCACGGCGCGGCTGTTCTCGTTCAGACGCAGGCTGCCGTAGCCTTCGTGGTCGACATCGACCAGGGCGCGCGCCACCAGCTGCCGGAACAGGCCGCGCCACTGCGCTGCGCTCATGTCAACGCCGATGCCGTGGGTGCTGAGGCTGTCGTGGCCGAACTGGCGGATGCGTTCGGAATCCGAGCCACGCAGGATGTCGATGACGTGGCCGGCGCCGAATCGCTGGCCGCTGCGGTAGATGCAGGACAGCGCCTTCTGCGCGGCTTCAGTGGCGTCCCAGGTCTGCGGCGGAT
>JAGRJX010000283.1 GCA_020442545.1 Lysobacterales bacterium | reverse complement strand
AGACCGACGAAGGCCGGCATGACCGCACCGAAGATCATCACCAGCGCGTGCATGGTGGTCATCTGGTTGAAGAACTCCGGATTGACCAGCTGCAGACCCGGCTGGAACAGCTCGGCGCGGATGATCATCGCCATGCTGCCGCCGACGAAGAACATCAGCAGGGAGAACAGCAGGTACAGCGTGCCGATGTCCTTGTGGTTGGTGGCGAACACCCAGCGCGCGAGGAAGCCCTTGGGTGCCTCGTGGTGGTCGGCGTGCGAATCGTGAGTGGCGGCGACGGTGGACATGATGTGCGTACCTCTATCTCAGCGATGCTCAGCCGCGGCTCGGCGCGACAACGGGGGTGGCGTCGGCGGTGGAAGCCGCCTCCTGTGAAGCCAGCCACTGCTCGAATTCCTGCGGACTTACCGCATTGACCACGATCGGCATGAAGCCGTGATCCTTGCCGCAAAGCTCCGCACACTGGCCCCGGTAGGTGCCTGGCTTGTCGATAGTGGCCCAGCTCTGATTGACCACGCCGGGGATGGCGTCCTGCTTCCAGCCCAGGTTGGGCACCCACCAGGCGTGGATGACGTCGCCGGCGGTGATCACGAAACGAATCTTGGTGCCGGTCGGCAGCACCAGCGGATTGTCCACGTTGAGTAGATAGGTGTTTTCGTCCCCGGTCCGGACATCGGCCGGATCAAGGCCGGACCCCAGCTGACGGGTCCGGTCACTGGTGTTGTCGAGCCGGCTGACGAAATTGACCGAGGTCGACTCACCCTTGTAGTTGAGGATCTGGTAACGCCACATCCACTGATAACCGGTGACTTTCACCGTCATTTCGGAGTCGCTGGTGTCGGCCATGAAAATCAGCGTCTTGGTCGCCGGCCATGCCATGGCCACCAGCAGCAGCACCGGGATCACGGTCCAGATGATCTCGGCGGTGGTGTTGTGGCTCCACTTGGCCGGCACCGCGCCCTTGGACTTGCGGAAGCGGACCATCGCCACGCCCATCACGCCAAACACGATCACGCCGATCACCACGCAGATCCACAGCACCTGCATGTGAAGGCCGTAGACGCGACTGGCGGTCTCGGTCACTCCTTCGGTCATGTTCAACTGCCAGGGCTGCGGATTGGCCATGGCGACGGCGCTTCCGGCGGCCGCCAGCAGGGCGGCTCCGATTCGCGTGATGATGGCAGCGGCTTTCATCAGGTGTTCCCCAGAAGATGCATGCAACAGTGAATGGATGGCGATGGCCACGGCCACCGCGCCCGCCGCGACAGACCATCGGACCGCGCGGCAGCACAGGGTTCCCGAGCCGAATTCCGTTCCGATGACCATTCGCGCCCGTGACTGGCAAGCATCGCGGGCGGCCGAATGACGATGGGATCGGCACGGAATCAGCGGCAACCGGGGACGAATCCCGGTCGGAACAACTGCCAGATGATAGTGGCTGGCGGGAGTCCCGGGCAAGTTGAGATGTCCGGCGGCTCGCAAACCGTGACCGGCCGCACTGCACAAACCCGGGCCCGGCGTCCGGGCCCATTAGTCCTGATTGGCGGACGCCGGCGGCGCTACTACACTAGGCGCCCTTCCCGCCCGCGCCGGCACTGCCAGGCGCCTGCGTCCCAACCTGCTGGTGGCCAGGTCCATTCGAGGCATTTCCCTGTGAAACCGATCCTGAGTCCCGAATTGCCGCGTGCCGACGACACCACGGCCGCGCGCATCACCGACGCCTGGCTGTGCGACGAGGCCGAGCACGTCGCCATGCTGCTGGACGAATGCGCGCCGCTGGAATCCATGGCCAGCGACATCCGGCACACCGCGCTGGGTCTGGTGCAGCGCGTGCGCGACAGCGCCGACGAGCAGGGCGTGATCGAGGCCTTCATGCGCGAGTACGACCTGTCCAGCGAGGAAGGCGTGCTGCTGATGTGCGTGGCCGAGGCGCTGCTGCGCGTGCCCGATCAGGACACCGCCGACAAGCTGATCCGCGACAAGCTGGGCGATGCCGACTGGGGCGCGCACCTCGGCAAGAGCGAGTCGATGCTGGTCAACGCATCCACCTGGGGCCTGATGCTGACCGGGCGAATGGTCAACCTCGCCGATGACACCAAGCGCAACGTGCGCGGTGCCTTCCGTCGTCTGGTGGGTCGTTCGGGCGAGCCGGTGATCCGCCTGGCCGTGCGTCAGGCCATGCGCATCATGGGTCACCAGTTCGTGATGGGTCGCAGCATCGCCGAGGCGCTGAAGCGCTCGCGCAAGGGCAGCAACCGGCACTACCGCTACAGCTTCGACATGCTTGGCGAGGCCGCGTTTACCGCGAAGGACGCGGCGCGCTATCTCGAGGCCTATCGCCGCGCGATCATCGCGATTGGCGCTGGCGGGCCGTATCCGGACATTTTCACCGCGCCGTCGATCTCGGTGAAGCTGTCGGCGCTGCATCCGCGCTACGAGCACGCCAAACGCGCCCGGGTCATCGCCGAACTGACGCCTCGCGTGCTGGAGCTGGCGCAGCTGGCCAAGGCGCAGGGCATCGGCTTCACCGTCGATGCCGAGGAGGCCGACCGGCTGGAGCTGAGCCTGGAGGTCATCCTCGGCGCGCTGGCCGATGAGTCACTGGACGGCTGGAATGGCTACGGCCTGGCCGTGCAGGCCTACATGAAGCGCGCACCGTACGTGGTCGACCACGTCATCGCCACCGCGCGCGCGCTGGGCCGACGGGTGCCGATGCGGCTGGTGAAGGGTGCGTACTGGGACTCCGAGGTGAAGAAGGCACAGGTCGACGGCCTGGAGGGCTTTTCGGTGTTCACCCGCAAGCCGAACACCGACCTCAGCTACCTCGCCTGCGCCCGCCGCATGCTGCAGGCGCGCGACGCGCTGTACCCGATGTTCGCCACCCACAACGCGCACAGCATCGCCGCGATCCATCATCTGTCCGCGTCGCTGGGCGCGCAGGGCGGCTACGAATACCAGCGCCTGCACGGTATGGGCGAAGATCTGTACTCCGAAGTGATCGGGCCCAACCAGCTGGGTGCTGCCTGCCGCGTCTACGCGCCGGTTGGCAGCCACGAGGATCTGCTCCCGTATCTCGTCCGCCGCCTGCTGGAAAACGGCGCCAACACCAGTTTTGTCAACAAGATCTCCGACGAAGACCTGCCGCCCGAGGCGCTGATCGCCGATCCGCTGGAAACCGTGCGCGGCTTCGACCAGGCGGCACATCCCCGCATCGCCCTCCCCGGGGCACTGTTCGGCATCGAAAGGAAGAACTCCATGGGCGTCAATCTCGCCAACGACCACCAGCTCCGCGACCTCGCCGAGAAGATCAACGCCGCCGTCCACGAATGGCGCGCCGAACCGCTGGTCGCCAGCAAGCACAAGCCGGAAAGCGAAGCCATTGCGGTGACCAATCCGGCGGATCGCCGCGAGAAGGTGGGCGAATGGTTTGCCGCCAGCCCGGCACAGGTCGACCAGGCGCTGGCTGATGCCAAGGCCGCACAGGCCGGTTGGGACCGCATGCCAGCTGCCGGCCGCGCCAAGATCCTCGAACATGCCGCCGACCTGATGGAGTCGCGCATGGCCGACTACATGGCCCTGTGCACCAAGGAAGCCGGCAAGTCGCTGTCCTCCGGCGTGGCCGAAGTGCGCGAGGCGGTCGA
>JAGRJX010000282.1 GCA_020442545.1 Lysobacterales bacterium | reverse complement strand
ATGAGCGTGCTGTATCACCTCGGCGTGATGCAGTGGATCGTCAAGGGCATGGCCTGGGTGATCACCAAGGTGATGAATGTCTCCGGCGCGGAAACGCTGTCGGTCTGCGCCAACGCCTTCATCGGCCAGACCGAGGCACCGCTGGTGGTGAAGCCCTACATCCTGCAGATGACCAAGTCCGAGCTGCTGGCGCTGATGGTCGGCGGCATGGCGACGATTGCCGGTGGCGTGCTCGGTGCCTATGTGCAGATGCTCGGTGGGGCCGATCCGGAGCAGCAGAAGTTCTTCGCCAAGCACCTGATCACCGCCAGCATCATGGCCGCGCCGGCGACGCTGGTGATTGCCAAGATCCTCTACCCGGAAACCGAGCAGCCGCTGACCCGTGGCGAAGTGCGGATGGAGGTCGAGAAGACCACCGCCAACGTGATCGATGCGGCGGCATCGGGCGCTGCCGATGGCCTGAAGCTGGCGCTCAACGTCGGTGCCATGCTGCTGGCCTTCATCGCACTGATCGCGCTGGTCAACGCGCCGCTGACCTGGTTTGGTGACGTCACCGGCCTCGCCGAGCTGATCGGCAAGCCGACCAACCTTGCCAATCTGCTCGGCTTCGTGCTGGCACCGGTGGCCTGGATCATCGGCGTGCCCTGGGGAGATGCCGTGACCGTCGGTGGCCTGATCGGCGAGAAGATCGTGCTGAACGAATTTGTTGCCTACGCGCACATGTCCGAAATCAAGGACACGCTGTCGCCGCAGGCCGCGCTGATCTCGACCTACGCGCTGTGCGGCTTTGCCAACTT
Organism: Lysobacterales bacterium; assembly: GCA_020442545.1. Lineage (GTDB taxonomy): Bacteria > Pseudomonadota > Gammaproteobacteria > Xanthomonadales > Xanthomonadaceae > JACKOX01. The sequence goes on along the minus strand of JAGRJX010000282.1, from coordinate 2,033 downwards.
CAGCTCGATCGCCATCCAGATCGGCGGCATCGGCGGCATTGCGCCGGAACGTCGCACCGACCTGGCTCGCTTCGGCCTCAAGGCGGTGCTGGGTGGTTCGCTGGCGACCTTCATGACCGCGACCATCGCCGGCGTGCTGTCGCAGTTCGCGGCTTGAGCCGGTTCCGGGCATGAGCGGCCGCGTCGCCGTCGTCGGCAGCTACAACCAGGACCACGTCTGGAACAGCCGCGAGCTGCCGCAGCCGGGCGCAACGCGTTTTGGCAACTACGCCAGCGGCCCTGGCGGCAAGGGTTTCAACCAGGCCGTGGCTGCGGCACGAGCCGGCGCGAAGGTGGGCTTCTTCTGCGCGCTGGGCGAGGACGCTGCGGCGGAACATGCACGGCAGCTGGCAGGCGACGAAGCGATCCACCTGCATGTCGAGGCACGTTGCGAAACACCGTCCGGATCGGCCGGCATTTTCGTGGGTGACGACGGTCGCAACATGATCGTGGTCGCCGCCGGTGCCAACGCCGAACTTTCCGCCGCCTTCATCACCAGCGAAATGGCCTCGGCCGAAGTCGCCGACGTGGTGCTGGCACAGCTTGAGGTGAATCCGGAGGCCGTCGTGGCTGCATTGCTGGCCGCACGCAGCGAAGGCGCGATCAGCATCCTCAACCCGGCACCGGCGGATGCGCCGACCACCGCCAGGCTGCTGTCGCTGGCCGACGTGCTGACACCCAACGAGACCGAGTTCGCCGCGATGCTGGCGCGTCACGATGTGGTCACGGTGGATGCCGACGAGATTGCCGGCATCGGCGACAGCCAGCTGCACCGCTGGTGCCGGCAGTTGGCCGGGAGCGCGAGCGTGATCGTCACGCTGGGCAAGCATGGGGCTTTCGTCTCGCATCCGGTCGATCTGCGTCGTGGCGACGCCGACGACTGCTATCGCATTGCGGCGGAATCGATACGCACCATCGACAGCACCGGCGCCGGTGATGCCTTTAACGGCGCACTGGCCGCCGCACTTTCCGTCGCCCCGCCGAATGCAGCCTTCGCCGAGTCCGTGCGCTTCGCCAGCCGCTACGCGGCAATGTCCACCGAAGCCGCCGGTGCCGCGCTGGCCATGCCGACCCTGAACGCGGTGCTGTCGCGCTTTGACTGAAGGCAACGCTAATCAAGTATCCGTATCCGTCGCCGTCACCGCACGCCCGTCGTGCGGATCGAGTGGCGTCGGCGAAGGCTTGTATCGTGGCCGCTGCGACCACATGCTGTGATCGGCGGGCACGACCAGGGTCCGCGATCCATCCGACACCCTGACGGAGCCCACCCTTGACCAGACCCAGCACTCAGCCCGAGGCGGCAATCGGCGACCGTCACGAACTTGCTGCCTACCTTGAGGCAGGCTGCAAACCTCCTTCCGACTGGCGCATCGGCACCGAGCACGAGAAGTTCGGCTTCCGCCTCGACGACCTGCGACCGCTGACCTGGGACGGCCCGCAGGGCATCGAAGCCGTACTGCGCGGCCTGACCCGGTTCAACTGGGACCCGATCGAGGAGGACGGCATGCTGATCGCGCTGAGCCGCCCGGAAAACGCGCGCGGCGAGGCCTGCTGCGACAGCGCGGTGGGCATGGCATCGGTGACACTGGAGCCCGCGGGTCAACTGGAGTTGTCCGGCGCCCCGCTGGAGAGCATCCACGACACCTGCTGCGAGGCGGCCAGTCATCTGAAGGAAGTGAAGGCGGTCAGCAAGGAGCTGGGCGTCGGCTTCCTCGGCATGGGTTTCCAGCCGAAGTGGCGCCGCGAGGACATGCCGTGGATGCCCAAGGGTCGCTACGGCATCATGCGCCGCTACATGCCGACGGTTGGCAGCCTCGGCCTCGACATGATGACGCGCACGGCCACGGTGCAGGTCAATCTCGACTTCGCCGATGAAGCCGACATGGTGAAGAAGTTCCGCGTGTCGCTGGCGCTGCAGCCAATCGCTACCGCGCTGTTCGCCGATTCGCCATTCACCGATGGCAAACCAAACGGCTACCTGAGCTACCGCTCGC
>JAGRJX010000043.1 GCA_020442545.1 Lysobacterales bacterium | reverse complement strand
ACAGGTTGGTGGTGACGATCACGTCAAACTGGCCGGGGCGCATCACCAGCTGCATGCAGCAGTTGTCGACGATGTACTCGTTGAACTCGATGTCGGCGTACTCGGCGGCCACCTCGCGGGCAACCTTGAGGAACAGGCCCGACGTGGTCTTCATGATGTTGGCCTTGTGTACCGCCGACACCTTCTTGCGGCCGGTGCGACGCGCCAGATCAAAGGCATAGCGCACGATGCGCTCGGAGCCGCGACGCGTGACCTTGATCTGCGACATGGCCGTATCGCCATCCTCCGACAGCGTCTGCCCTTCCGAACCGTAAGCGCCTTCGGTGTTCTCTCGAACGGTGATCAGGTCGATATCGTCGTAGCGCGACCTGGTGTTCGGAAAGGAGATCGCCGGACGCACGTTGGCGTAAAGGTCAAAGCGGCGACGCAGCTCCACGTTGATCGAACTGAAACCACCACCCACCGGCGTGGTCAGCGGACCCTTGAGCGCCACGCGATGCCGGCGGATGGCGTCCATGGTTGCCGTCGGGATCAGCTCGCCGTGCTTGTCCAGTGCCGACATGCCAGCGTCGACGAAGTCGTATTCCAGGCCGACACTGAGGGCGTCCAGCACGCTCAAGGTGCCATCCATGATCTCGGGTCCGATACCGTCGCCGCGGATCACGGCGATGGTGTTGGCGGTCGCGTTGCTCATTCGAGTACCTGTTCGAGGTGGCGCAGCCAGCTTCGGCGTCCCCATGCGTCAGGGGGCGCGGATCGCCGATTGACGGAGACCGCCGGGAGGCTGCTGTACGGATAGGGGTGGCCGGGCCGCGCGCCGGCACCAAGCCCGTTATTATGACGGCTGCTGGCCAAGAGGTACACTGGCACCATGCTCGACGCCCCTGCACTGCATCGTATTTCCGTTCGCTGCGCCTGTTCCGCGCTGCTGACGCTGATGCTCATTCCGGTACTGGCCAGTGCGGCAAGGCCGCAGCTGGAAATACGCCCGCGCAATCCGACCAGCACCACCCCGGTCCTGATCGACCTGATCGGCCACGGCACCGATGTCTGCGCCCCGCAATCGGCCAGCCTGACGGCGGATGGCCGGGACATCAGCATCGTCCTTGACCACGGCGCCCGCTGCAAGGCAACCCGTGAAGGCTACCGCCTGCACGCCCGCCCCGCTAAGGGCCTGTTGCGCTGGAATGGCAGCGGCGTTCACCGCATCCGTCTGTATGACCACGGCGATCCCGGGGGAGCCAGACGCTTGCTGGGCTTCCAGCTGGTCGAAATCGGCCGCTATCCGCTGGCGGTCGCGCGACCGGAAACCGGGTTCTGGTGGGTGGAATCCGGCGGCGATTTCGGTGGTGACAGCCAGGGCATGGGACTCAGCATCGAACGTCAGGGCGATCTGATCAGCGCCAGCGTGATGGGCTATGACGCCGACGGCGAGCCGGAATGGCTGATGGGCGCCGGCGAAATCGAAGGCAGCATCGCGGAGATCGCGCTGACCCGATTCCAGGGTGGCCGCGGGCCGTTCGAGACCTCGCTGTCGCCCGGCAACGCCAGCATCGCCGGCAAGCTCGACCTGCAGTTCCTTGATCCTGCGCGCGCGATTGCCTGGTTCAGCCGGCCGACGACCGAAGGCGGCATCAGCCTGCAGCCGATGTCATTGGTCCGTTTCCGCTTCGACAGCGATCCGGCTGCTGCCTGGCTCGGGCGCTGGATTCTTCTGCCGGAACATCCGGATGGCAAGAACGCATCGTCGCTGCCGCAGCTGATCGAGTTTGACGATACGTCGCAGCACATGGGCGGATTTTCGCTGATTGATGGCAAACATGGCTTCGTGCTGGCCTGCGAGCAGGATGCGGCCCGGCCCAACTCCCCGCCGGTACGCTGCGTGCTCAACAGTGCTGACGGCAAGCCACTGGCCGACTTCGGCAGCATCGCGGTGAACAGCCTCAGCGGCTGGGAGACTGGCAGCGGCCGACTGCGCGCGGTCCACGATACCGACAGCGTGCCGCGTCGCGTGCCACTGTTGCCGCCGGGCTACTGACGCCGGCAGCGGTGCTCAGCCGCCGAAGCCAACACCGACGCCGAACGACACCTTTGATCGTGGCTCGCGGAAATCCCGCGGCCACAGATGCATGCGTTTGACGTCCACTTCCGGCCAGACGTAATCCTCGCCGCGCACCGGTCCGTGCCGATCACCCGTGACGGTGCCGATCAGGGTGACGAAGCGCCCGCGCGGCAACGTCGCCGGATCGGCAAACCCCGCCATCAGCGCAATAAAGCGGCCCTGATCCGCCGCCTCCAACTTCGGACGCTGCCTGTCATCCAGCGGATAGGCAAGGATTTCGACCTCGCTGTGATGCGCGAAATTGTTGACCCCCAGCACCATGCCGCCCCACATCACCGGCTTTTGCAGGTGCGCGTCACCATCTCGCGCGGCCTGATAGGGAGCAAGCGTGCGGGTCGGCGGCGGATCCTCGAAGGCCGGTCGCGTGGCGCAGGCGCACAGGCTGCTGGCAACCAGCAGCAGCAGGGCAGATTGGCGGATCGTTTTCATAGCTCGCCTCCAAGCCGAATATCGGCCGTCACAATGCATCGACATCATGCCGCTTCGGCAGTGTCTGCTGGCTGAAACGCCGACGCACAGACAATCGCGACATGCGCAGCGAACTTCGCTGACGAATGGCGCGGTCATGGGTCCTGAACGGGCTGCCCGTCGCGGCGCAGCCAGGTGAGTTCACCCGTGCCCTGTCCATTCTCACCAAGCACTCGGGCCAGTTCCGACAGCGTGGGGCGAAAGCCTTCGTCCAGTCGCAAGGGCGGATTCAGCAGCAACATGCCGCTGCCGTTCATGCGCAGAACGGAACTGTCGGCGCGGATCATCAGTTGCGCATTCCAGGCCGCACGCGACGGCAGCTGCGACGCCGCGCGGAGAAAGCTGCGCACGGTGGCACGGCTCTTTATCGGATACCACACCGCCACGCTGGCCGTTGCCCAGCGCGACAGGATCTGTTCCAGCGAGAAGAGCACGCGGTCGAACTCGGCCTCACGGGCTTCGTAGGGCGGGTCAATCAGCACCAGTCCGCGCGCGAATTTCGGCGGCAGCAGCGCGCGGATCGCCTCATAGCCGTCACGCTGGTGGATCGCGATCCGGACATCACCGCTCAGCCTTGACTTCAGCGCTGCCGCTTCCTCCGGATGCAGCTCGCAACTGGCCATGCGGTCTTCCGCACCGAGCACCGCCTGCAGCAGGCAGGGTGAACCCGGATAGTGCTGCATGGGCATCGAGGCGTCGAAGGCCGCCAGCTCGTGGAGGTAGTCGCGCAATGGCTGCGACTGCGGAACGGAGCCCAGCAGCCGATGCACACCGGCCATCGCCTCGCCGCTGCGCGTTGCCTCGTCGCCGACCAGCGAATAGCTGCCGCGACCGGCATGCGTATCCAGCACGTAGATCGGTGCAGGCTTGCGCCTGAGCGCGGCAACCAGCGCCAGCAGCAGGCTGTGCTTGAGCACATCCGCGTGGTTGCCGGCGTGGAAAGCGTGACGGTAGTTCATGCCGCGGATTTTCCCATGTCCGCCCGGGTTGCGGCATCATCCATGTACCGGGCCGGTCGCCGGCTGCAGGGATGACAGCGCGGAGGCCAGCCGTCTGGCTCAGGCGGCGACCACCACCAGCCGAAAGCCAATGGCGGCAAGATAATCCGCCTCGGTCTCCAGGTCATGACGAGTCAGCGGATGCGCTTCCAGGTAGCCTCGCTGGAATCCAAGCCGCAGCTGATGCGCCTCGGCCACCAGCGAGACCGGCGGCAGCGGTGCGGCATCGTGCGAACGGTGCAGCAGTGCGGCGATGCGCAACAAGGCGATCAGGCGCTGCTGCACAATGCGGATTCGCCGGGGCTGCGCCTCAAGCAGAGACAGCGGCAGACTGCGTCGCTGACAGCGCACCAGAACCGCCAGATTGGCCTGCTCCTGTCGCGAGAAGCCGGCCATGTCGGAATGCTCTACCAAGTAGGCACCATGCTGCTGATGCTGGCTGTGCGCAATGCTGAGGCCGATTTCCAGCAGCCGCGATGCCCAAGCCAGGCGCTGCCGATCCTCGCTGTCAAGCTCCCACGGCACCGCAGCCTGGTCGAACAGCCGCATCGCAGTCTGCTCCACGCGTCGGGCCTGAATCCGGTCGGCACCGTAGCGATCGGCCAGCGCATCCACTGAGGCCTCACGCGCATCGGTGTGCCGGGCCCGGCCCAGCATGTCGTGGAGCACGCCCTCTCGCATCGCCGTGCGTGCTGCCTCGATGCGCTGCAGCCCCAGCGCACGAAACGCCGCATCCAGCACCAGCACGCCACCGGCGATGATCGGCTGCCGCTCACCAACCAGTCCCGGCATCCGGATGCGGTCAATGCGTGCCGTTTCGGCCAGTCGCTGCACGATGCCGTCCAGGACCTCGCGGGTGATGGGGGCATGGCTGCCCTTGCGCCCGGCTGCGATCTGCGCGATGGCCTTGATCGTGCCCGATGAACCCAGCGCCTGCTCCCAGCCGATACCCGCATAGGACTGGGTGAACTGCTGGAACTCCGCGCCGATCTCGGTGAGTGCCTGCTGCCAGCGCCTTGATGTGATCCTGCCGTCACCGAAGAAACGACGCGTGGTGGCGACGCAGCCCACCTGCAGGCTTTCCCGCTTCAACGTGTCGTAGCCATGTCCGATGATGAACTCGGTGGATCCCCCGCCAATATCGATGACCAGACGCTTTCGATTGCCGGGAGGATGGCCCTGGGCGACACCCAGATAGATCAATCGCGCTTCTTCGCGACCCGAAACCACCTCGATACCGTGCCCCAGCGCAGTCTCCGCAGGCACCAGGAACGCCTGCGGGCTGCGCAGCTTGCGCACGGTGTGCGTCGCGATGGCGCGGACACGATGCGGCGCAAGACTACCGATGCGCTGGCCGAAACGCGCCAGGCATTCATTCGCGCGCTGACGGGCCTCTGCAGACAGGCCACCGCGCGCATCGAGGCCAGCCGCCATGCGAACCGGTTCGCGAATGCGATCAACGACCCGAAGCTGACCGCGAGCGTGACGAGCCACCACCATGTGGAAGCTGTTGGACCCGATATCGATGGCGGCGAGCAGCTCGCCATCCTTGAGTTCGCCCTCGCTCCTTTCCATGCGCTCCCCGGCAGATTCAGCCGCCATGCCTCAACAGCAGGTCATCCTGCGCCGAGTGGCCGGTTCCGGCGACTGCGGAAGGCGGCTGGTAGGTACCGTCTGCCTGGAGCAACCAGGCTCTGCGGTCATCCGCGAGGTAGGCGTCCAGCGCATCGGCGCGGACCTGCGCGGCCACGTCCGGATCCAGCAGCGGCCAGCATATCTCGATGCGTCGCAGCAGGTTGCGTTCCAGCCAGTCCGCACTGGCACAGTAGATCTCCTCTTCGCCGCCATTGGCGAAGCAATAGACACGGCTGTGTTCAAGGAAGCGCCCAATGATGGATCGCACCCGGATATTGTCAGAAACCCCGGTAACGCCGGGCCTCAGCGTACAGGCGCCGCGAACGATCAGGTCGATCCGAACGCCGGCCTGCGAGGCCCGATAGAGTGCGCGGATTACCGCCGGCTCATTGAGCGCGTTGATCTTGGCGATGATGCCGCTGGAGCGCCCTGCGCGGGCATGCTCCGCTTCGCGGTCAATTTTCTGCAGCAGCGCGGAGTGCAGCGTGAAGGGCGACTGCAGGAGCCGCCGCAAACGCAAGGCGGGCGCCAGGCCGGAAACCTGCTGGAACACCGAATGCACGTCGTGGCAGATGTCCTCGTGTGCCGTGAACAGCGCGAGGTCGGTATAGGCTCGCGCCGTCCCCGCATGATAGTTGCCGGTGCTGAGGTGCGCGTAGCGACGGATTTTTCCTCCCTCGCGACGCACGACCAGCAGCATCTTGGCATGGGTCTTGAAACCGACAACACCATAGACCACCTGCACACCAGCCTCCTGCAGGCGGTCGGCAAGGCGGATGTTGGCCTCTTCGTCGAAGCGGGCACGCAACTCGATCACCACGGTAACGTCCTTGCCATGACGCGCGGCCTCGATGAGCAGGTTCACCAGTTCGGAATCGTCGGCGGTGCGATACAGGGTCTGCTTGATCGCCAGAACATCCGGGTCGCGCGCGGCAAGACCAACCAGGTCGACAACCGGCTTGAAGGCATCAAACGGGTGATGCAGCAGGATGTCACCGGCCCGGATGGCCGCGAATGGCGTGGCAGCCTCCAGCAGCGCCGGCGGTGTGCGTGGCTGGAATGCTGGAAACTTCAGTTCGGGTCGATCAATCAGGCCGATCACCGAGCTGACGCGGTTGAGGTTTACCGGCCCGTTGATCCGGTACACCGCATTCTCGCTGAGCTCGAAGTTGCGTAGCAAAGCACGCACGATCGATCTTGGGCAGCTTTCGGCAATTTCCAGGCGCACCGCGCGGGCAAATCCGCGCCCGGCCAGCTCACCCTTGAGCGCGCTGGCCAGGTTCTCGACCTCGTCCTCATCGACGAACAGTTCGGAGTTGCGGGTGACCCGGAACTGATAGGCGCCCTTGACCTTCATGCCGGGAAACAGCTCGTCGACGAAAGCCGACAGCACGGCGGAGAGCAGCACGAAATCGTGCTCGCCTCCCGACACCTCGCGCGGCAGCTGGATTACCCGCGACAGCGAACGCGGCGCACGCACCACCGCCATGTGCGCGGGCCGCCCGAAGGCATCCTTCCCCTGCAGAACCACGACGATGTTCAAGCTCTTGTTGAGGATGCGCGGAAACGGATGCGCGGGATCGAGACCCAGCGGCGACAGTACCGGCATGATTTCGTCATGGAAGTGTTTTTTCAGCCAGCGCGTCTGTCGCTGCGTCCAGCGGTCGCGCGGCAGGAAGCGGATACCGGCATCGGCCAGCTGGGGGCGCAGCACGTCGTTCCAGTAGCGGTACTGATCGTCTACCAGCTCGCCAGCCTTTTCGTGAATGCGGCGCATCGCCACCGCCGGTGCCAGGGCATCCGGGCCGAGCGACCCGCCGAACTCCAGCTGATGGCGAACCGTGGCCACGCGAATCTCGAAGAATTCGTCGAGATTGGTGCAGGAGATGCACAGAAAGCGCAGGCGTTCGAGCAGCGGCATGCTCTCGTCCATGGCCTGCGCCAGGACGCGCACGTTGAAGGCAAGCTGCGACAGCTCGCGACTCAGATACAGCGACGGGTCATGCAGGTCGATGCTGCCCTGTGGTCGACGCCTGGTCGCGCGCTTGTTTCCGGTGTCCATGCTTGAAAGCATGCCCGCTTCGGCACGAATTGACGAGCACCGACAGGATTCCTCGTCATCGCACGCCACTGTCCGACTCCGCCGCTTCGCGAGCAAGTGCACGCGAGGCGGCAAATCGACAGGTGAAACAGCTGCCTTCACCCGGTCGGCTGACCACTTCCAGGCATGCCTGATGCAGATTCAGCACATGCTTGGCGATGCTTAGCCCGAGCCCCGTTCCGCCGCTGCTGCGGCTGCGGCTGTTGGACACGCGATAGAAGCGTTCGGTCAGTCGCGGCAGGTGCTGTGCCGGAATACCGAGGCCACTGTCGATGACAGACAGCCTCGGCTCGGCATCCGCGCCAAGCTCGAAACGGATGTCGATCCGGCCACCCTCGGGCGTGTAGCGGACCGCATTGCTGACCAGATTGGAGAACGCGCTGTGCAGCTCCTTGTCAGAACCAAGAAGGTCACAACCGGCGCGATCCTCGACACTGACCGCATGCCGCCCATGACTCAGGGCCACTGCCTCGCGTTCCAGCATCGCCAGCATGCGTACCATGTCCACGGGTTCTTCGGGAAGGCTGTCTCGGGCCTCCAGCTGCGAGAGCGTCAGCAGGTCCTCGACAATCTGTGTCATCCGCCTGGACTGCCGCCGCATCTCCTCCAGCATCGCGGTCCACTCCGGCTGCTCTTCGGGCTCGATCACGTCCAGATATCCGTGCACCACGGTCAGCGGCGTGCGCAGCTCGTGCGAGACGTTGGCGACAAAGTCACGTCGAACCTGTTCGAGATGCATCAATTTGGTGATGTCACGCACCACCAGCAGCGCCTGGTCGTCGCTGTACGGAATCAGCCGGAAGCTGAGGCGTACCGACGCGTCCACCGGCGATGGCACGTCCTGCAGCGTCTCCTCGCGGTTCGGCGAATCGATCCATGCACTCACACGCGGAATATCGATCAGGCCGGTCACGCGCCGCCCCATGTCGCGCGGATAGTCGAGGCCCAGCAGACGTGTTGCCGCCGCGTTGAACCAGAGAATGCGGCGGTCCTCGCGGGTCACCATCAGGGTCGCATCCGGCAGGGCGGCGGCGGCCTCACGAAAGGTGCGCAGCATGCGGATCAGTCGCTGCTTGCGACGCCTTGACTCGTTCTGGCGGCGGTGCAACACCTTCTGCAGCCGATCGACCACGCCGCGACCTTCGCCTTTCGGTATCAGCCGACGCGAGACCAGCAGCAGCAAGAGTGTGCGCAGGCGCCAGAGATAGGCCGCCAGCAGGGCGGCACCGGTGATCGCGATCGTGGGCCAGACCTGCCCGATGGCGATGCCCACCAGCAGTGCCATGAAGTAGCCAAACGCGGCAATTTCCACACTGCGGCGCCAGGCGCGCTCGGCCTTGGACATGACCCCTGCCCTTCAGACCTGCACGGAGAAGCGATAGCCGGCACCGCGCACGGTCTGCACCATGACATCGGCGCCGGATGGTTCGAGCGCCTGTCGCAGACGCCGGATGTGAACGTCCACCGTGCGTTCCTCGACATACACGTTGCCACCCCAGACCTGATCCAGCAGTTGCGCGCGCGAATAGACACGCTCGGGATGGCTCATGAAGAAATGCAGCAGGCGATACTCGGTCGGGCCAATGCTCAGCGGCTGCTCGGCGGCGAACACGCGGTGCGCCGCGCCATCGATGCGAAGTACGCCGAGCACGATGGTTCCGTCATCGTCGTCATTGCGTGATCGGCGCAATACAGCCTTGATGCGTGCCAGAAGTTCGCGTGCGGAGAATGGCTTGACCACATAGTCGTCAACCCCGGCATCGAGTCCGCTGACCCGGTCATTCTCCTCGCCGCGCGCGGTGAGCATGATGATGGGTACCTCACGACCGAGCTCGTCACGACGCAGCCGGCGAGCCAGTTCAAGGCCGGAAACGCCGGGCAACATCCAGTCAAGCAGGATCAGGTCCGGCACACGTTCGACGATGGCAGCCTGGGCTTCCCGCGCATCCGCCGCATGCGCCACCTCGTAGTCGGCGCGCCGCAGCGCGAAAGCCACCATGTCGCGGATGGCGGGTTCGTCATCGACTATCAGGATGCGTTTCTGCACGTCCATTTCCGCAGTCAACAGGAGTTTTGCGAAGTTAACGACAAAATTGTGACAGACGGGTTACGCCTCGGCAGCCTGGACGGCACCGATTGCCGCGACGACGCGCGAACCGGCGACGACCGATTGGCGGTCGTTGCCGCCGTGTTTGCGGGGTGCCTCGTCCCCACCCGGTGACTTACTGCGCACCGATTCCGAAGGAAACCCGGGGCCGATCCTCCTGGCCCGGTTTGAGTCCACGACGCTCACGCTCCAGCACAGTTGGCGTCATCGCCGCAATGCGCGCATCGATCCGGGCCCGCTGGTAGTAGTCCAGTGGCTGCTCCTTGATCCGTTCCAGCTGATTCAGCGCATCCTGAGGCCGGCCCGACAGATACGCTGCCTCGGCATGTGCTTCACCGGCACGAATGCTGTCTCCAGCCAGTTCGGACGCCCGGGCGAAACTGCGCTGCAGGGTCAGGTCGTCGCCACCGCGATCAAGCAGCGGTCGCAGGGCCGCCACCGCGCGCTCGCCGGCTTCTCGGCCGCCACGTTCGTTCAGCGCCTGCGCGTAGGCAAGAATCACCGCCCGGTTCTGTGGACGATTGCGCAGCAGCCGTTCATAACGCGCCTCGGCCAGCGCTACCTTTCCATCCCGATGTTCGGCGTCCGCCAGTGCCAGCTGGATCCAGTCATCATCCGGCAACGATTCCGCCAAGCGGGTGAGCACGGCAATGGCTGCTGCCGCCTTGCCGGCACGGGTTTGGGCCAAAGCCCGACCATAGGATTGCGCGACAGCCAGTACCGGATCGCGGCTGTTCACCTCGGGATAGAAACCCAGCGCCAGCGCCGGGCTGCCGGCGCTTAGCACCCGCAGGCGCTCCCGCGCCATCAGAAACGGCAAACGACGATCCCGATCGGCGCCTGCTGCAGGCGCCGCATCCACCGGCACTTTCCAGCGCTGCGGCAGCAGTGGATTTTCCAGACCGTCCGGCACGATGCGCGCGTTGCCGGCCACCCCTTCGGCACGGATGCTTCGCGCACGATCCTTGGCCTCACTGATCCGTGACGTGGTCAGGGGATGGGTCCGCAGGTACTCCGGGACGTTGGCACCCTCGCCACGGGTCAGGCGCTGCATGGCCTGAAAGAAATCCGCCATCGCCATGGGATCGAAGCCGGCACGCGCCAGTGTGCGGATGCCGACCCGATCAGCTTCCTGTTCGCTGGTGCGCGTGTAGTTGATCCGCCGCTGCTGAATCAGGGCCAGCCCGGACACAAGAGCCGCCTGGGTAGCATCGCCATGGCCACCTCCGCTCTGGGCGGCAAGCACGGCTCCCAGCATGCCCAGCGCAATCGGCAGCGCTTCCTGCTTGGCCTTCTCGACAGATCGGAGGATATGCTGCTGGGTAACATGCGCTACTTCGTGGGAGAGCACGGCGGCAACCTCGTCTTCGGAATCCGCTTCGAGCACCAGTCCGGCATTCATGGCGATATAGCCGCCCAGCGTGGCCCAGGCATTGACCTCACGGAAATTGAGCAGGAAGAACGTGAACGGCTGCTCCGGTCGCTCACCAGCCGCCACCACCCGATATCCGAGTCCACTGATCCAGTCTTCCAGCAGCGGGTCTTCAAGCACCAGGCCGTAGTGCCGGAGCTCGCGCAGGGTTTCCGCGCCATATTCCGCCTGTTCGGATGGCGACAGCGCCGCTGCCGCGGATGATCCGATGTCCGGCAGGCCGTATTCACCGTCACCGGTGGCCACGACGCCTGTCGATGCGAGCGCAAGCGCCACGGCAGCGGCCATGCGCACCGGGCGGCGGGGTTTGCGTATTGCGGTTGAATCTCGGGATCGGATCATCCGGTTATCTTCGCGGCAGCGGGCACGGCTTGCATGAACGGCAAGTTAAGCCGCCACGGCGGTCAGTTGTGGTCGTCCGGCTCGAAGAAACACCAGCGCACCGACGGGAACGCCGCCCGCACCACTTTTTCCACGCGGTTGATCGCTTCCACCGTTGCCTGTGTCGAGTGGCATTCGTGCACGCGCGCCTTCACCGCCAGCAGTTCGTCTTCGCCCAGCTGCAGGGTGATCACGTTGAACACTTCGGCAATCTCCGGCTGTGCGGCAATCAGCTCGCGGATCTGCACGCGCTCGTCGGCGTCGATACTCTGGCCGATCAGCAGCGCCTTGACCTCGATGGCGACGAACACGGCGATCACGATCAGCAGCACGCCGATGCCCAGCGTGCCGATCGCGTCAAAAATCGGATTGCCGGTGACCATCGTCGCTACTACCGCGACCAGCGCAAAGGCAAGACCCAGCAGCGCGGCCAGATCCTCGCCGAAGATCACCACCAGTTCGGCCTTTCGGCTTTCGCGGAACCACTGCCAGTACGAACGGCCACCGCGCACCTTGTTCACCTCCTTGATGCAGGTACGCATCGACACGCCCTCCGCGATCAAGCCGAACACCAGCACGCTCACGGCGATCCAGGGCGAACGCAGGGCTTCGGGGTGCGACAGCTTGTGCATGCCCTCGTACAGCGAATAGGCTCCGCCCACGGTAAACAGCAGCACCGCCACCAGGAACGACCAGAAATAAACCTCCTTGCCGCGCCCCAGCGGATATTCCGGCGTGGGCGGCAACTTCGAGCGTTTCACGCCAAGCAGCAGCAGGACCTGGTTGCCGCAGTCGGCCAGCGAATGCACGGCTTCGGCCAGCATCGCGCCGGAACCGGTCATCACGGCGGCGACGCTCTTGGCAACGAAGATCGCGAAGTTCGCGCCCAGCGCGTAGAAAATGGTCTTGACGGAGTCGGCTCCACCGGCCATGGCGTTGTCCCGTTCTATCGGAGGACGCAGTGTATCGATTGCCGGCAGACCTTGCGTGCTCGTTTGGAGCAAACTGCCTGGCACAACGTGGGAGGATTTCCGCGCAACCCCGGATTGCCTGCATGCAACGACGAAAGCTCAAGCCTGCCTGGGAAGAATCCCTGCAGCTGGATGACGGCCGCAAACTGTGGCTGCGCCCGATCCAGCCGGCCGACGCCGAGCCGCTGCGTCACGGCTTTTCACTGCTGCACCCCGAAGAGATCCGCATGCGCTTTCTGCATCCGCTGAAGGAATTGAGCGCGGCGATGGCGGCAAGCCTGTGCGCCATCGACCGCCAACGCCAGTTCGCGCTGGTCGCCGCCGAACCCTTGCCGCCGGGCGAGGCATTGATCGGTGCGGTTGCACGCTGCGCCATTGCTGACGACAAGCGCGCCGAATTCGCCATTCTCGTGGCGCGCCAGCTCGCCGGCAACGGACTTGGCAGGCTGATGATGCAGCGACTGATCGGCTGGGCCCGTCGCAAGCGCGTGGACGCCATCTACGGCGACGTGCTGGATGAAAACAGCGCGATGCTGCAGTTGGCGGCCAGCCTGGGCTTCCGTCGACGCCGCCAGACAGATGATCGCGGCGTGGTCCGAATTGACCTCTCGCTGACGCACTGAAGCCATCGCGATCCCGGTACGGCAGGGCTCGCCGTATCGCAGAGCAACAAGCGTCGATCCGCTAAACTGCGCGGCCCGGATTCCGCGATCGCTGCTCCCGCATGACCGTCACGAAACCACCGATGCTCACCGTGCCGTTGCCGAAAACCGGCCAGCAACGCGCCTGGTGGCGTCAGCCGGACAGCCGCAGCGCCTGGGCGCTGGCGCTGCGCTCGGCGGCACAGCAGCACGACGGCCTGCTGCTGGCGATCACCCACGACACGCACACGGCGCAGGTGCTGGAGCAGGACCTGCACGCCTTCGGCGGTGATCTGCCGGTAATGCATTTCCCGGACTGGGAAACCCTGCCCTACGACCTGTTCAGCCCGCACCCGGACATCGTCAGCCAGCGCATCGCCGCGCTGTACCGGCTGCCCAGCCTGCGTCGCGGCATCTTCGTGCTACCGGTGCAGACCCTGATGCAGCGCCTACCCCCAACGGGTTACATCGCCGGCGGCACGCTGATGCTGAAGCTCGGCCAGCGTCTGAACCTCGAGGACGAAAAGCGCCGTCTGGAAACCGCCGGCTACCGCAACGTCCCACAGGTGCTCGACCCCGGCGACTTCGCGGTGCGCGGCAGCCTGCTCGACATCTACGCCATGGGTGCGTCGGAGCCCTACCGCATCGAACTGCTGGACGACGAGATCGACGCCATCCGCCCGTTCGACCCGGAAACCCAGCGTTCCAGCGGCAAGCTCGACGCCATCGAACTGCTACCCGGCCGCGAGTTCCCGATGGACGAGGCGGCCAGCAAGCGCGTGCGCGAGATCCTGCGCGAGCGCTTCCCGATTGACCCACGTCGCTGTCCGGTCTACCAGGACCTGAAAGGCGGCGGCGCACCGGCAGGCATCGAGTACTACCTGCCGCTGTTCTTCGACGACACCGCGACGCTATTCGACTACCTGCCAAAGAACGCCCTGCTGGCGCTGGATGCCGGCGTTCTGGAGTCTGCCGAAGCTTTCTGGATGCAGACCGGCGAACGCTATGAGCAGCGCCGTCACGACATCGAACGCCCGATCCTGCCGCCGGCGGAAATCCTGCTACCCAGCGAGCACCTGCGCCATCAGTTCAACGCGACGCCGCTGATCGAAACCGTGGCGAAGGCACACGCCCGCTTCAGCGACGCTGACGATCTCGGCGTGCAGCACGCACCGGAATTGCCATTGAACGTCCGCGACGCCGAACCGGCGGCGGCGCTGAAATCCTTCCTCGCCAGCTATCCGGGTCGTGTGCTGATCGCCGCTGACTCGGCCGGCCGCCGTGAAGCCCTGCTGGAAGCGCTGGGCGCCGGTGGAATCAAACCCGGCGTCGTCGCCAACTGGGAAGAGTTTTGCTCCCCTCTCCCTGCGGGAGAGGGGTTGGGGGTGAGGGTTCCCGTATCTGGCGAGCTCGATGCAATCCCGGGCCCTCACCCCAATCTCACGTCGGCGGTAGCCGACGCTCGGTCTCCCGGCGGGAGAGGGGCTTTACCCGCTTTCGCCACCGTCGCCGCCTTCGACAACGGCTTCGCGATATCCGAACCGCCGATCTGCGTACTCACCGAGCGACAGCTGTATCCGGATCGCGCCGGCCAGCCGCGTCGCCGTCGACGCAGCGACCGCGATCCGGACAGCATCATCCGCGACCTGAGCGAGATCGCCGAAGGCTCGCCCATCGTCCATGAGGACCACGGCGTTGGCCGCTATCGCGGACTGGTAACGCTGAATGTCGGCGACACGCCGGCCGAGTTCCTCGAAATCGAATACGCCAAGGGCGACAAGCTCTACGTCCCGGTGGCGCAGCTGCATCTGGTGTCGCGCTATTCCGGCGCCTCGCCGGATGCCGCTCCGCTGCATTCCCTGGGCGGCGAGCAGTGGGAGAAAGCGAAGAAGCGCGCCGCGCAGAAGGTGCGCGACGTCGCCGCCGAGCTGCTGGAAATCCAGGCACGACGCGAAGCACGCAAGGGCCGCGCACTGCAGACCGATCGCACGATGTACGAACAGTTCGCCGCCGGCTTTCCGTTCGAGGAAACGCCCGACCAGCAGCAGGCCATCGAAGCCGTGATCGACGACCTCGCCCGCGAGCGCCCGATGGACCGCGTGGTCTGCGGCGACGTCGGCT
>JAGRJX010000281.1 GCA_020442545.1 Lysobacterales bacterium | reverse complement strand
AGCACTCGGGCCATAGTCACCTCATGGTTTGCGATGCGCCGACCCGCCATCATGGCTGGCCCGGTGCATCCGGATTTCAATGCAGGCCCGGCCACGACGGGTCGGGCAGCGCCAGCACCAATATCAGGGCAGGGCGACAGAAAATCCAGTCTAACAGGTTCGGAGTGCTTCCGGCGTGCTGGCTGGCCGTCATTCCGTGGTGGCCTGACCTGCGTCAGGCAGCGAGCTGGACCAGCGTCCGGCCGAAAGAGCCACCCGCCAGCATGGTGTCGAACACGCCGCCAAGTTCGTCCAACGTGACGGTTCTGGTGCAGATGCCGTCGAGGTTGGCCGGTTTCCAGTCGCCGGCCAGCTGCGCCCACACCGCGTCGCGGATATCGCGCGCCGTGCCCGCCGAGGCGATCCCCAGCAACGACACGCCGCGGATGATGAAGGGCATCACCGTCGTGGCCAGCGCGTGCCCGCCAGCAAGCCCGCAGCTTGCGATGTTGCCGTAGGGCTGGATGACGCGGGTCAGGCCGGCCAGCATTTCGTCACCGACGTTGTCGATGGCGCCGGCCCAGCTGGCGGTTTCCAGCGGACGCTGGCCCCAATGCAGGTCGCGGCGCGAGATTACCTGCTTGGCGCCCAGCAGTTTCAGGAAGTCCAGCCGATCCATCTTGCCGGTGATGGCGTGGGCCTCGTAGCCGGCGCGGGTCAGTATATCCAGCGCCAGCATGCCGACGCCGCCGGTCGCGCCGGTCACGACGATTGGCCCCATATCCGGCTTCTGCCCATTCTGCTCCATGCGGTAAAGCGACAGCGCTGCAGTGAAGCCGGCGGTGCCAAGGATCATCGCCTCGCGAAGGTCGAGTCCGTCAGGCAACGGAATGGCCCACTTCGCTTCCAGCCGCGCGTATTCCGCATAACCGCCATCGCGCGTTTCGGAAAGCCCGCAGCCGGTGCAGAGCACGGCGTCACCTTCCTTGAACGCCGGATCGGTCGAGGCCACCACATGACCGGCGACATCGATGCCACCAACCAGCGGTGAACGACGAAGGATGCTGCCCTGGCCGGTCCCGGCGAGTGCATCCTTGTAGTTGATCGAGGAGTACGCCGTCTTGATCACGACCTCGCCTGGCGACAGGTCGTCCACCGACATCGTTTCGATGCCCGCGCGGTAGTTCTCGCGGTTGGCGTGGATGCGGAAGGCGTGAAAGGCGTCTGTCGTACTCATGCGCTGTCTCCAAATGCGCGAGGCGCCCTTGGGCGCCTCGCAGTGTCGAATTAAGACCTGGATCCCCGGTCAGCGCACGTCCGTGTGCTGTCGGGGATGAGTTCATCCTGAACTCAATTCGCCTTGTGGATGGCCCGCTTGTCGACGGCCAGCGCGGCTTCGTGCACGGCTTCGGCCAGCGACGGGTGCGCGTGGCAGATACGAGCGAGGTCCTCGGCGCTGCCGTGGAACTCCATGGCGACGACGGCTTCGGCCACCAGCTCGGACACCACCGGGCCAACCATGTGCACGCCGAGCAGGCGGTCGGTTTCGGCATGTGCAATCACCTTGACCATGCCGGCGGTCTCATTCATTGCCACGGCACGACCGATGGCGGCGAACGGGAAGCTGCCGGTCTTGACCGGGATGCCCTCGTCCTTGCATTGCTTTTCGGTCTTGCCGACCCAGGCCAGTTCCGGCTCGGTGTAGATCACCCAGGGCACCAGGTCGAGGTTGACGTGTCCGGGCTTGCCGGCGATCAGTTCGGCAACGGCGATGCCCTCCTCGGAGCCCTTGTGCGCCAGCATCGGGCCGCGTACACAGTCGCCGATGGCCCAGACATTTTCGGCCGCCGTCTTGCAGTGATCGTCGACCACGATCTGACCGCGCTCGTTGACCTCCACACCGGTGCCATCGGCCAGCAGGCTGTTGGTGGCGGCGCGGCGGCCAACGGCCACCAGCAGCTTGTCGACCACCAGGTTCTGGTCGGCCTTGCCGTCGTTGAAGGTCACGTGGACTTCCTCGCCCTTGACCTCGACGGCGGACACCTTGCTGCCGAGCTTGATGTCGAGGCCCTGCTTCTTGAAC
>JAGRJX010000280.1 GCA_020442545.1 Lysobacterales bacterium | reverse complement strand
GTCCACGCTGCATACCAACAGCGCGGCCGGTGGTGTCACCCGACTGCTGGACATGGGCGTGGCGGATTACCTGCTGACCTCAACCATCAACGGCATCCTCGCGCAGCGGCTGGTGCGCCGCCTTGATCCGGAAACCGCCGAGCCGTATGAGGCGATGCCCGAGGTGATTGCCGAGTTCAAGCTGGACCAATACACCGACGAGCGCCCGATCCGCCTGTGGCGCCCCAAGCCCAGCACAAGAAGCTCCACCGGCTACCACGGTCGTACCACCATCATGGAATTCCTGGTGATGACCGACGCCATTCGGCGCATGGTCATGCAGCACGCCGACATGGGCGTGATCGAAGCCGAAGCGCGCAAGGAAGGCATGTTCACCATGTACGAGGACGGCATCCGCAAGGCGCTGCAGGGCGTGACCACCATCGAGGAGGTCCTGCGGGTGACGCAGGAGGTCTAGTCGATGCGAAAGATTGGGCTTCCAGCCGCAACTTTCGCGCGAACGATCCGGGCGCGGCCCGGCCACGTTCGCCGCAGCGCGGCTGCGCCGCTTGCGCCGGCACATCCCTGTGCCGGATTGAAATCAGCGCAGGCGTGCCGACCGATCGCTAATCCCGCACGTTCCAATTCGACCGCAGGTCGAACAGCACGGCTTCTCGACTGATGGCAATGTTCCGCTACAAGGCGATCAGCGCTTCCGGCGACATGATCGACGGGCAGATGGAGGCGGCCAGTGCCGACGAGGTGATTGTCCGGCTGCAGGATGGCGGCAATATCCCGGTCGAGGCCAAGCCGGCCGACGCCGGCGAGCGCAAGGGGCTGTTCGCGAGCATTGGCCAGCGTGCCGTGCTCAACCAGGCCCAGATCCTTCAGTTCACCCAGCAGCTGGCCACGCTGCTCGGGGCCGGACAGCCGCTGGATCGCGCGCTGCAGATCCTGCTGGATCTGCCGGAATCCGAAGCGGCGAAAAAACTGATCGAGCGCATCCGTGATGCCGTTCGCGGCGGTGCGCCGCTGTCTTCGGCGCTGGAACAGCAGCACGGCGTGTTCTCGCGGCTGTACATCAACATGGTGCGTGCCGGCGAGGTCGGCGGTTCGCTGGACGAGACCCTGAAGCGTCTTGCCGACTATCTGGAGCGCAGCAAGGCGCTGAAGGAAAGCGTGATCAACGCGATGATCTATCCGGCCATCCTGGTCTGCATGGTGATCCTTTCGCTGGTGATCCTGCTGGTCTGGGTGGTGCCGCAGTTCCTTCCGCTGTTCGAGGACATGGGCGCGGAAATGCCGCTGCTGACCGAAGTTGTCCTCGGTGCAGGGCAGCTGCTGCAGGGCTGGTGGTGGCTGCTGGTGGTGCTGGCTGTTGGTGCCGCGTGGCTGATCCACCACCAGTACACCGATCCGGACCGTCGCCTGCGTTTCGATGGCTGGATACTGAAGCGGAAGCTGATCGGCAGCGTGCTGCAGCGCATGGAAACCGCGCGTCTGGCGCGTACCCTGGGGACCCTCGTGCGCAACGGCGTTCCCTTGCTGTCGGCGCTGTCGATCGGACGCAACGTTCTGGGCAACACGGCACTGGCCAAGGCGGTGGACGAGGCGTCTGAAGAGGTCAAGACCGGCGGTGGCCTCGCCTCGGCATTGGCAAGAAGCAAGCAGTTTCCGCGTCTGGCGCTGCAGATGGTGCAGGTCGGCGAGGAGTCCGGTGCGCTGGATGACATGCTGATCAAGGTTGCCGACACCTTCGACATCGAAGTGAAGAACGGCCTGGATCGCCTGCTGGCGGCGCTGGTGCCGACGGTGACCATCTTCATGGCGGTCGTGATCGCGGTGATCATGATGGCTATCCTGATCCCCATCTTCAGCCTGACCAGCGCCGTTGGCTGAGGCCAAAACCATTGAGTTCAACCGCGAGGGAATCCGCAATGAAGCAAGCACATCGTCAACCGCTGCGCCGCGTGGCGCGCCAGCAGTCGGGCTTCAGCCTGATGGAAATCCTGATCGTGATCGTGCTGATCGGCATGGTCGTGGCCTTTGCCGCGAACCAGATCCTTGGCGGCGCGGACAAGGCCAAGTGGCAGC
>JAGRJX010000279.1:3211-7714 GCA_020442545.1 Lysobacterales bacterium | reverse complement strand
GCCAGGCCTTCCGGCTGGGTGATCGGGTCTGGGGCGTGCAGTTCCATCCGGAGTTCTCGTCGACCATCACGGCCGGCTATGTCCGCGCCCGCGCGGACCGCATCCGCGAGGAAGGCCATGACCCGGCTGCCATCCTTGCCGACATTGGCGCGGCCCCGCTGGCGCGACAGGTGCTGCGACGCTTCGTGCGCTTTGCCGATACCATGCGGCAGGACTGACACCGATCAACGCAAAGGACACAGGAATGCACCGGAAAGTCGAAGCGGGACGTGGCGCGGGCTGGATTGCCGACGGTTTCTCGCACCTGAAATCAAATGGCGGCGTGTTCGCCAGCCTCGGCCTGCTGATGGGTTTCCTGAGTTCGTTGCCGTTGCTCAGCATCCTGATCGGCCTGCTGACCCCGGTGCTGCACGCCGGTATGGTCAGCGCCTACGACAGCAGCCGCCGAGGCGAGACACCGACGCTGGGCCAGTTGTTCGATGGGATTTCGCGACCGGGCGCGTTCGGCCGGCTGTTCCCGTTGGTCTTGGTCATGCTGATCGTGGCGGTGGTGGCCATCGTGCTGCTGCTGGTCGCGGTCGGGCCGGCCCTGTTCAGCCTGATCGCCGGCGGTGGCGAGCCGGATCCGGACAAGGTGCTGGCGATGCTGGCGCCGCTGTTCCTGGTCATCCTGATTCTGTTCCCGGTGGGCGTGGTGTTTGGCTGGATGATGTTCCTCGCCGTGCCGCGCGCCATGCTGGAAGGCGTTTCCGGTTTCACCGCGCTGCGCGAATCCTTCGCCGCCATTGGCGCGAACATCGGTGCGTTTATTGTCAACCTGCTGTGCTGGATCGCGCTGGTGATCGTGATGATGATTCCGCTGATGGTGCTGGGCATGCTGTTCGGCATCCTTGCCAGCGCTGCCGGCGAGCTGGGCCAACTGTTCGCGCAGGTGCTGCTCGGCACGCTGTTCGGCGCGTTCTATGCCGTGATCTACACCGCCTCGATGTACCAGGCCTGGCTGGAGATCCATGCACCGACCGATGCGGATGAAGCTCAGCCGCCTGCGGCCCTGGAAGCCTGATCGCAGGGGGTCACGCCGGCATCGTGTTGGCGTCGAGGTGACTGTCGCCGGTCTGAGCGGAAGACGCGCTATGCTCACCCTCTGGTATCCACGCAGGGAGTCGCACGATGTCCGAGTCCAACACCGACGCCGGTAGCGGCGTCACCTGGCTGAGCCAGGGTCTGCAGCTGTTCCTCAAGAATCCCGTGCCGTTCGCGGTGATGGGGCTGATCCTCGGCGTTATCGGCATGGTGCCGCTGCTGGGCGGCCTGGTGATGATGATCCTCGGCCCCGCGCTCTATGCCGGCATGATGTCCGGCTACCGGGCAGAAGCCGGCGGCGGCAAGGCCGAGATCGGCAACCTGTTCGCGGCGTTCCAGCAGGAAGGCAAGGTGGTCAAGCTGCTGCCGCTGTGCCTGCCGGGGATTGCCGCGGCCATCGTCATCGGCATTGTCGCCGGTGTGCTGCTGATTGGCGCCGTGGCGACGGCGGCCGGCGGATCGGTGGCCGCCAGCCAGATGAGCAGCCCGGAGGGCGTGATGGCGATGATGTCCGGTGTGGGCATCATTGGCGGCCTGATCGCTCTGGTCGTCTTCATCGCCGTGGCGCTGGTGGCCTGGGCGCTGCTGTTCACCGCGATCCCGCGGGTGATGTTCGACGGCGTTGAGCCGTTCACCGCGATGAAGGAAAGCTTCGGCACGGTGAAGTCCAACCTGTTCGCCTTCATCGGCTTCGCGCTGGTGGCGATGATCGGCTACGCCGTCGTCGCCTTCGTGCTCAACCTGCTGCTGGGCTGGAGTTGGATTACCAGCTTTCTGCCGCCGTTGCTGATGGCGGCCGGCTTCACACCGGTCATCGTTGGTGGCCTTTACAGTGCTTACCGCCAGCTGTTCGGCGGCGCTGCCGTCGCGGAAGCACTGCCGGAAGTGCCGGCCGCACCGCCGCCGGCACCGCCGGCTGAGGGCGACGGTGCGGACAAGCCCGACGCCTGATCGCGAAGCTCATTCGAGCCGGGTCACCGTCGCGCGGCCCGGCTCGATGGTTCAGGCGTTCAGCAGCGCCAGCCAGAGGCCGGCGGTGATCACCGCCAGCAGCAGCGTGAAGAAGCCAAGCAGGCCAAGCTGCACGCCGATCATCCATTTCGCCCAGACCGGCATTTCCGGATGCGCCGGATCGCGGTGGAGTACGCGGGTGCCGGCCAGCAGGTCGTGCAATGCGCGCTTGTCTTTTCTCCAGGCAGCAAGTGCATGGCCGAGGTTCAGCGTCAGCCAGGAAAAGGTAGTGGCCAGAAAGCGAGCGCTGGCATGCGCGAAGGTGATCGGCTGCCCGTTGCGATCACCGACGACGATGCCCAGCGCCTGCTTGCCGAGGCTGCCGCGCGCCTTCGAGCTTTCCAGGATCACGAAATAGGGAAAGGCGATCAGCACCCAGGCGACGATGGACCACAGCGTCAGCGGCCACAGGACGTCCGACCACATCTGAAGCAGCAGTTCCTGCGGCGGCATCTGCTGCGCTGCCGGCAACAGTGCCTTGATGCGTGGCGCGTAGAGCAGCGATCCCGGGGTCAGCAGCAGGTTGCTGGCAACGCTGATCAGCAGCCAGTCGATGAAATAGGCGGCGTAGCGTTTCCAGAAGCCGGCGTTGCTGGCCGGCGACGGCAGGTTCTCGTTGGCTAGCGGCATTGCGCCGGCAAGAGCTGGCTTCTGAACGACGTGTAGTCGGCGGCATTGGCCTCGGTGAGTGCCGTTGCGTCTTCGGCATCCTGCCAGTCCGGCAGCCCGGCATAGCCGCAAAGCCAGGCCACGTTTCCGCTGTCGTCGAGCCAGGGCTCCAGCGCCAGCGTGTCGTTCTGCAGGCTGCTGTCGAACTGCAGCACCAGCAGGCCGCCGTCCAGGGCGATCTGCTGCAGCGGCGGCTTGATGTCCGGTACGAGACCCAATGCGCCGATGTCACCCGGCACGTCGCCGTTTGTCGCAACGAACTCGGCATACGCCACTTTGAGCGGTGCTGCGGCGTAGAGCCCCTCGGCGATGCGCGCACGGGTGGT
The DNA here is from genome assembly GCA_020442545.1 of Lysobacterales bacterium. GTDB lineage: Bacteria > Pseudomonadota > Gammaproteobacteria > Xanthomonadales > Xanthomonadaceae > JACKOX01. Next base: position 4,625 of record JAGRJX010000279.1, on the reverse strand, counting down.
GTAGTCGTGGTAGGCGGGTATGGCGACGGCGGCGATGATGCCGAGGAAAGCCACGGTTGGGAGGAACAGCACGGCGGCGATGATCGCGACCAGCGCGCCGCGTGACAGCGCCGGCTTGGCCACGACCACGGGTGCCGGCGTTGCCGCGTCGGCACTCTGCGCCTTGCCGCAGCCCGGACAGAATCCGGCGTCCTCGGGGAGTTCCTTGCCGCAGTGAATGCAGAACATGCTGTGTCCTTTTCGTTGTGGCGATCAGGCCGGGTCGGCTTCGTTGTCGCTTGCCGTTAGTCGCTGGCGCACCAGCAGGCGTGCCGCGATCAGCCCGGCCTCGTAGAGCAGGGTCATCGGAATCGCCAGCAGCAATTGTGAGGCGACGTCGGGTGGGGTCAGGATGGCGGCGATGACGAAGGCGCCGACGATCACATAGCGTCGCGCCGAGGCCAGTTGCGCGGGCGTGACGATGCCGGCAGCGGCAAGGATCACCACCGCGATCGGCACCTCGAAGCAGATGCCGAAGCCCAGGAACAGCGCCAGCACGAAGTCGAGGTACTTGCTGATGTCGGTGGCCTGGTCCACGCCCTCGGGCATGATCATGCCGATGAAGCCAATCACCGTTGGCAGCACCAGGAAGTAGGCGAAGGCGCAGCCTGTGTAGAACAGCAGCGTGGCCGAGACCAGCAGCGGCTTCGCCAGCCGCTGTTCGTTGCGGTACAGGCCGGGCGCGACGAAGGCCCAGGCCTGATACAGAAGGAACGGCATGGCGATCATGATCGCCACCACGAAGGCCAGCTTCATCTGCACGAAGAACGGACTGGTGACGTCGATCGCCAGCATCCTGGTGCCTTCCGGCAGTTGCGCCAGCATCGGCGCGGCCAGCAGCGCGTACAGGTGCTTGGCTACCGGCATCAGGCACAGGAACACGAGAACGACGGCGGCGACGGCGCGCAGCAAGCGCGCGCGCAGTTCGACCAGGTGCGACAGGAACGGCGTCTCCTCGTCCTCGCGGTGCTCGAAGCTGCGGTCGCTGTCGGGGTGTTCGTGATCAGCCGCACTCATGACGACGTCTTGCCATCGCTGCTGTTGTCGTCCGTGGATTTCCCCGCATCGAGACTCGCCTCGTTTTCAGTGCGAGGCGCGGGCTGGCCATCGGCGCCTGCGGCATCAAGGCCCGGCAGGTGTCCGGTGAAGGACTGCTGGATGCGCTCGCCACTTTCGCGCACCTTCTGCGCGGAGTCGCCGATAGCATTGCGGGTGTCGCGGATGCTGCGTTTGAACTCGTCAGCGGCCAGTTCCCGCTCGATCTCGCTGCGCACGGCATACCAGCTCTGGCGAGCACGACGCACCCAGTAGCCGGCGGTGCGCGCGGCCTTCGGCAGCTTGTCGGGACCCAGCACCAGCAGCGCCACGACGCCGA
>JAGRJX010000279.1:313-3118 GCA_020442545.1 Lysobacterales bacterium | reverse complement strand
GGCCTGGCGTTCCTCGTTCTCGATCTTGGCGTTCTTCTCGTCGTCGTCGGACAGGCCCTTGCGGAAGTCCTTCACCGCGCCACCGAGACTGCCGCCGAGATTGCGCAGGCGCGACGGTCCGAAGACCAGCGCCACGATCACCAGCACGATCAGCCAGTGCCAGATGCTGAAACTACCCATGGAAATACCTCGGCATGCGGTTCAAGGCGTCAAGGATACCGCAGACCGCCACGCTCACTGGGCACTGGCTTCCTCAAGGCGGTCGCGGAAGTCGATCAGGCGACTCGGCACTCGGCGGACTTCCCCGTCGAAGATCATGCGTGGCGTGACGTCATCGCCGAACACCGTCGCGTTGGCCCGATCATCGATGCCAAGCACGGCGCCGTTCAGCGCGATGCCGGCGAACAGGCCTCGCGCGCGTGAGTAGGCGTAGATTTCGGCCTTGAAGTGCTTGTCGGTAGCGGCCTGTGTGTAGCGGCCGACCGGGCCGGCGGCCACGGCGGCATCGGCGCCCAGGGTGAACTTGCCACGGTTCAGCGATTCCACACCGCGACGGGTGCGGAACACCAGGATCAGGTCGCTGGACTGCACGCCGGCCTGCAGGCCCAGGCTGCCGCCGGACAAGCTGATGAAGCTGGGGTTGGACCAACTGCCGTCCTCACCGCGCACCGCCAGCATGCCCTTGCCATGGCGACCGGCGACGACCAGGCCGGCCTTGACCACGTCGGGGATCACCGCCACCGCTTCGGCATTGGCCAGCAGGCTGGCAGGGATGCGCTGGTCGGGCGCGGCGTTCATTTCGTCAAGCACCCGCAGGGCGCTTTCTGCGCGTCGGATTTCCTCGACGCCGGCAAGCGCGGGCACGGCAGCGACGAGGCCAATCAGCAGCATCGACAAGGCAGATTGGAAACGCATGGAGACTCCGGAAGGTCGTGTTGTTGCCCTTGGGCGACGCAACAGCGGGTCCGCTCCCGGGCAGGCGGGATGCGCCGAACAGTATCGGTGTCCGGCCTGCATCGGCACTGAATGGCAGCAGAAGGCCGGGTAACGGCGACCGCCGTGATCACGCCCGGCCTCGGGAAAATGACGGATTCCGTCCCTAAGATGCTGAAATCGCGGGTAGATTGGTGCTAACCTGCGAGATGCGTCCGTACGGATGCAGTGACGATAGACTCGAATTATTAGAAAGGACGACGGCGATGCGTCCCCTGCGCGACTGGCTCCTGGCCGGCCTGCTGACACTGCTGCCTCTGACTGCCTCGGCGGAACCGCTGGGCTACGCCGTGGCCTTCGACACGCTCTATCGTGTCGACCTGGCCAACGGGCAGGCCACGTTCATCGGGCCGGTGAACTTCAATGACGTCGACGGACTGGCCTTTGGCCCGGACGGCACGCTGTATGGCGTCGCCGATGCCACCGCCGGTTCCGGTAGCGGTATCAGCGATCTGCTGATCCGCATTGATACCGGCAGCGGCGCGGGCACGCTGATCGCCCCGCTGGCCGGGCTTGCCAACACCGGCCCGGGCGGTTCGCTGGACTATGGCCTTGCGTTTACCTGCGACGGCCGGATGTGGGCTTCGTCGGACAGCACCGGGCAGTTCTGGGAAGTCACACCGACCAATGGCGACGTGCGACTGGTAGCCATTACCGGCGCGCCGCTGTCGGGTCTCGCCGCCAATGGTGATGGCCTGTACGGCATTGGCGTTACCCAGGGCAGCGGCAACGCGACGCAGCAGGCACTGTACGGCATCGATCCGGACACCGGTGTGGCCAGCCGTATCGGTTCGCTGGGCGTTGGTGACACCTTGTCGGGTGCCGGTGCCGATTTCGATGCGAACGGCGTGCTCTGGGCGACGCTGGATTCGCAGCCGCCGGACTTCGACCGCGCATCGCGCATCGCCCGCATCGCCCTGGATACCGGCGCCGCGACCGTCATCGGTTCCGCCATCGGCGTCACCGACAACATCAGCCTGCGTTCACTGGCGATCGCCCCGACTGCGAGCTGCAGTGCGGGCGGCGGCAATGGCGTCGGGCGACCGACTGCCCAACTGGTGCCAGGCCCCGCCCCCGTGGTTCTGGTCCTGCTGGGCGCGCTGTTGCTGTTGCTAGGCTTTCGCGGCCTGCCGGTTTCGCGCGGCTGATTCCTTGCTGTCAGGCACCGCCTGCGCGTTGGCGTGCTTTGGGCGAAAATCCTTGCATGAAAGCGAACAATGATGCCGGCGCTTCGGCCACCGGCGACGGCCTGCTGATCACCAATCTGGGCACCCCTGCGGCGCCTACCGCTTCTGCGGTGCGTCGGTACCTTGCCGAGTTCCTCGGCGATCCGCGCGTGGTCGAGATTCCCAAACTGCTCTGGTACCCGGTGCTGTATGGCGTGATCCTGCCGCTGCGCGGCATGCGTTCGGCGGCGGCCTATCGCAGCGTGTGGACCCACCAGGGTTCGCCGTTGCTGGTTCAGTCGCAGGTGCTGACCGATGGCATGGCGCAGGCGCTGCCAACATTCCGCGTCGCGCTGGCCATGCGCTACGGTGAGCCGTCCATTTCGCGAGTGCTGGATGCGATGAACGCCGATGGCGGCCTGCGTCGCCTGTTCGTGCTGCCGCTGTACCCGCAATACTCGGCAACCACCACCGCCACTGCTTTCGACGCGATTGCCGATGTGCTGCGCGGTTGGCGTCGGCTGCCGGAGCTGCGTTTCCTGGCCGACTACCACGATGACGATGGCTGGCTGGATGCCGCCGCCGGATCGATCCGCCAGTACTGGGAAGCGAAGGGTCGCGGCGAGCACCTGCTGTTCAGTTTCCA
>JAGRJX010000279.1:0-163 GCA_020442545.1 Lysobacterales bacterium | reverse complement strand
GCCTGGCAGCCAGCGGCGTGAAGTGCGTGGATGTGGTCTGTCCGGGCTTTGCCGTGGACTGCCTGGAAACGCTGGAGGAGATCGCCATCGAGAACGCGGAGCGTTTCCGCGAGAAAGGCGGCGGGACGCTGAACTACATCCCCTGCCTGAATGACAGCCCCGC
>JAGRJX010000278.1 GCA_020442545.1 Lysobacterales bacterium | reverse complement strand
CGCGCCAGCAGCATGGTCAGGTCGCGGGTCAGTCCATCGGCCAGGAACTGGGCGTCGCCATTTGCAGATTGATCCACGACAGGCAGCACGGCAGCTGAAAATGGAGGGAAGCCGGGGTGGCGAGGATCGGTCGAACGCGCACCGGCATCCACCTCGCGCACTTCTGCCTCCAGCTGGTAGCCAAGTTTGGCCATGGTGCGAATGGAAGCCCCGGTCGCGCCGACCTGCTTGAGCGCCTTGCGCAGCAGGTAGACGATGCGGGTCAGGCACTCGTCGCTGGCCGCAGCGCCAGCCCAGAGCCGCGCCAGCAGTTCCTCGCGGGTCCAGAGCTGGCCAGGCCGTTCGGAAAGCGCAACCAGCAGCATCATGGTCTTGGGTTCGATCCGGCAGTCACCCTGCTTGCCGCAAATGCGCAGGGAACCCGGTTCAACCCGCGCGCCATCGATCTGAAATGGCGTGAAGACACTCCCTGCAGTGCGCCCGGCATCGTTCATTTGCCGTCAGATTAGCACCGTCACGCCGTGCCCATCATAAAAAAATCATGTAGCCGTCAGGACTTCCGCCTGACGGCCTTCTACGCTTCATTCCGGTTCGTCGGTTACATCCATTGGGGAGAATTGACCATGAAACTGCGTATTCGCTTGGCTGTGTCCACGCTGTTGACGGCGTTCGTCGCTGTGTGCCTTGCCAGCCCGTCGCTCGCGGCAGACAAGATGGGCGACACCAAGGCCGAACGCAATGTTGCAGACACCTGGGTGTTCTGGCCCAACGACGGCCAGTTTCAGGCATTCGAAACCGGCGTGAAGAAGCACGTCGCCTGGCGCAAGGGCGCGGGCGATCCGTTCGTGTGGAAGGTCTACGAACCGGTGGTCGGGTCAAACCTCGACCGCTATGCGGTCCAGTCGAGCAACCACGCCTGGGCCGATCTGGACAGCGAAAACGCCTGGGGCAAAAAATCCGATGCCGGCAAACAGTTTTCGCAGGACGTGGGTCAACACGTCGGAAAAATGCAGCACATCTTCATCGTGACGGATGAAGAGCTCTCGCACTGGATTGACGACGAGGGCTATCGTTACTTCGGCGTCACCACCTACCATTTCAAGGGCGGCCACAGTGCGGACATCAAGGACGTGCTGAAGCAGGTGCACGCGGCAGCAACCAGCCAGAAGTGGCCCTACAGCTATCTGGTCCGCTACACGGTGGGCGGTTCCGGTGGCTTGAGCATCGTCAACCCCATGAAGAACTGGGCCGGCATGGCCGATCCCTCGCCCAGCCTGCTGGAGGTCATGACCAATGCGTTGGGATCCAAGCAGGCTGCGCAAGGGCTGATCGACAAGTTCTCATCGGCAATCAAGGAACGCGACTACACGGTCTGGAAGTACCGGTCGGACCTGTCCACGCCGCAATAAAGGCTTGATCGTCGCGGCCCGGCGCTGCCTGGATGCCACACAGGTGGGGGTGGCCGCAGCGGCCATGGCCAGTGAGCCGGTTCCTGTACGCACCAAAGCAAGCCCTCGGGGACCTGCACAGGGCGTGCCAGGGGTCTTTTCTGACTGAGGGGGGGGCGATGCCTGCGAATCGGGAAGCGGCAAGCTGCGCCCGCGCAAGCCAGCGGGAGCGCAGCTTGTCAGGCATGAAGGCGACCACGCGCCAGCTTGGCCTGGTGATGGCAACGACTCTGGTGGTCGGCAACATGATCGGCTCGGGCGTATTCCTCTTGCCGGCGACGCTGGCACCATTCGGTGCCTTCAGTCTGGTTGGATGGGTGGTCAGCGCGGTCGGCGCACTGCTGGTGGCCGGGGTGTTCTACCGCCTGACCCGCCGCATGCCGCTGGCCAGCGGACCGTATGCCTACACGCGCGAAGCGTTCGGCGACTGCGTCGGGTTTCTGGTCGCGTGGATGTACTGGGTTGGTGTGGTGATCGGCAATGCCGCGATTGCGGTCGCCTTTGCCGGCTACTTCCTGGCCATGATACCGGGCATCGGCACGCAGCCGCTGGTGAGCGCACTGGTCGCGCTGGCCGCAATCTGGTCGCTGACCGCCGTCAACCTCGGCGGCATCCGAAGCGCCGCTGCGGTGCAGGTCGTGACCACGGTGCTGAAGGTCGCGCCCTTGCTGGTTCTGGCCATCTTCGGCCTGGCGCACTTCGATCCACAGCTGCTGGTGGCGGGCTCGCAGACCGGAACACCGCTTCACGCCATCAACGTGAGCGTGGCAGCGACCCTGTTTGCCTTCCTCGGCGTGGAATGCGCGACCATCCCGGCCGGCCACGTGCGCGATCCGGCCAGGACGATCCCGCGCGCCACGCTGCTCGGCACCGTGATTGCGGCCGTTCTGTACATTGCCTGCACGGCGGCGGTGATGGGCGTGGTGCCGGCCGCGCAACTGGCCACCTCGCAGGCTCCGTTTGCGCTGGCCGGCACGCTGCTGTGGGGAAGCTGGACCGGCTGGCTGATTGCCGGTGCGGCGACCATTTCCTGCTTCGGCGCGCTCAACGGCTGGATTCTCATCGTCGGCCAGTTTCCACAGGCCGTGGCGCGCGACGGCCTCCTGCCAGGCGTATTCGCACGCGAATCCGGGCGTGGCGCACCGGTCGCCACGCTGTTGATTGCCGGCGTGGTTGACAGCGTGCTGGTGCTGGCCAATTACAGCCACGGGCTGGTCGCCATGTTCACGTTCTTGCTGCTGCTCACGGCACTGAGCGGCGTGTTCGCCTACCTGTTCAGCGCGCTCGCGGAAATTGTGCTCGCGCAGCGCAACGGCCAGCGCATGCGCTGGCGCAATCTGGGTCTGGCACTGGCGGCCTTTGCGTTCACGATGTGGGCCACCTTGGGTGCGGGCCAGGAAATCGTCTACTGGACCTTCGCGCTGATGCTGATCGGCCTGCCGCTGTACGTGTGGCAAGTGTACAAGGCGCAGCAAGTGAGCACCTTGGGATCCGAAGTGGCGTCCTCAAAGATCCGGGCAGCGCGTGAGCGGGTCCTGGATCCGCTGCATGGTTCCCGACGCGCCGCTTCATCGACCACGGTGGAGAGCACCCCATGACCGGGGCGGCACAGCCACCGCGGGTGGTCGGCACCTTTGGTGCCAGCCTGATGAGCATCAATGGCATGATCGGCGCGGGCATCTTCGCGCTGCCCGCGCTGCTGTATGACCGGGTCGACCTGTTCGCGCCGTGGATGCTTCTGATCTTTGGCGTGATCGTTGCCTGCGGCGTGCTGATTTTCGCCCAGTTGGCGACGATGTTCCGCGCTTCGGGTGGTTCGCAGCTGTATACGCAGGCCGCGTTTGGCCCGATGGTCGGGTTTCAGGTCGGCTGGCTCACGGTCATCGCCATCGCTGCGGGACGGGCAGCGACGCTGTATGTGCTGGTGTCCTACCTGGCCGTGTTCTTCCCCGCGCTCGCGGGCCCCGTCGCGCGCCCGGCCGCGGTGCTGGCGCTGCTGACGGTGTTCGCCGGCTTGACGCTGTGGGGGATGCGCCGCGCCGTCGAAGGCCTGGTGGTGGGCACCGTGCTGAAGATCACACCAATCGTGGTGCTGTGCATCGCCGCCTTTGCCGCAGGGGGCATCTCGACCAGCTTCCGGCCACCCAGCTTCGACACTTTCGAGTCCGTCGCGCTGCTGGTCTATTTCGCCTATTCCGGGGCCGGCAACGCCGCCTTCTCGGCGGGCGAAGTGAAGGATCCCGAGCGTACGATCCCGCGCTCGATGCTGCTGTCGCTGGCGATCATCATCGTCTTCTACATGATCGTGCAATGGGCCTACATCGCCGCGGGCGCGCCGGCCAGCAAGGACGGCACGCCGCTGGCCGCCGCTGCGGGGGCAGTGATGGGACAGGCCGGTGTGGTC
>JAGRJX010000277.1 GCA_020442545.1 Lysobacterales bacterium | reverse complement strand
AGCGCGTGCTGTCGATGGTGGACTCAGTGCTGATCCTGGTCGACGCCATGGACGGCCCGATGCCGCAGACGCGCTTCGTCACCCAGAAGGCCTTCGACATGGGCTTCAAGCCCATCGTCGTGGTCAACAAGATCGACCGCCCGGGCGCGCGTCCGGACTGGGTGATCGACCAGGTGTTCGACCTGTTCGACAAGCTGGGCGCCACCGACGAGCAGCTCGATTTCCCGATCGTCTACGCCTCCGCGCTGCACGGCTATGCCAGCCTGGATGACAGCGCACGCGAGGGCGACATGACCCCGCTTTACGAAGCGATCATGAAGCACGTCCCGCCGCCGGAAGTGGACCTCGAAGGTCCGTTTCAGATGCGCGTCAGTCAGCTCGACTACAGCACCTTCGTCGGCCTGATCGGCATCGGTCGCATCCAGCGCGGCAAGGTCCGCACCAACATGCCGGTCAGCGTGGTCGACCGCCACGGCAAGAAGCGCCAGGGGAAGGTCCTGCAGGTGCTCGGATTCCTCGGGTTGGAACGGATCGAGGTCGAGGAAGCACAGGCGGGCGACATTGTTGCCATTTCGGGTGTCGCCGAACTCAGTATTTCCGACACGGTTTGTGCGCTGGACGCACCCGAGGCGCTGCCGGCCCTGACCGTGGACGAACCCACGATCAGCATGACCTTCCAGGTGAACAACTCGCCGTTTGCCGGCAGCAAGGAGCACAGCGGTGGCCGCTTCATCACCAGCCGCCAGCTGCGCGAGCGTCTGGACCGCGAAGTCCTGCACAACGTGGCGCTGCGAGTCGAGGAAGGCTCGGACCCGGACAAGTTCCTGGTCTCCGGTCGTGGCGAGCTGCACCTTTCGGTGCTGATCGAGAGCATGCGCCGCGAGGGCTATGAACTGGCCGTGTCGCGCCCGGAAGTGATCATCAAGGAAATCGACGGCGAGCTGATGGAGCCGTTCGAGCAACTGGTAGTTGACGTCGAAGAGCAGCACCAGGGTGGCGTGATGGAAAAGCTCGGCATCCGCAAGGCACAGCTCAAGAACATGGAGTCCGACGGCAAGGGCCGCGTGCGACTTGACTACATGATCCCGGCGCGCGGGCTGATCGGCTTCCAGAACGAGTTCCGCACCCTGACCCAGGGTTCCGGACTGCTGTTCCACGTCTTCGACCATTACGGTCCGAGGCAGACCGGCCCGATCGCCAAGCGACCCAACGGCGTGATGATCGCCAATGCTGCCGGCCCGACGCCGGCCTACTCGCTTGGGCCGCTGGAAGAGCGCGGCAAGCTGTTCGCCGCGGAAGGCGACAACGTTTACGAAGGCCAGCTGGTTGGCATCCATTCCAAGGACAACGACCTGACCGTCAACGTCATCAAGTCCAAACCGCTGACCAATGTCCGCGCCTCGGGCAAGGACGACGCGATCAAGCTGACCCCGGCCATCAAGTACACGCTGGAGCAGGCACTGGACTTCATCGAGGACGACGAGCTGGTCGAAGTCACCCCGAAGGAAATCCGCCTGCGCAAGAAGCACCTCACCGAAAGCGACCGCAAGCGGGCCTCACGCGCCGCCTGACGAACAATCGTTGCGCGTTCAGCCAAGGCCACGCAATCGCAGCTGAATCACTGACCGTGGCCGCTGGCGCCGGTGCGGATGCCGGGCTAGTCTCGGCGCATGGAACAGGGAGCCATACGACGGATCAGGATCGGCGTGAGAGGCTTCGCGGTCGCCGCCGCCGCATTCTGCCTGGGTCTGATGCTGTGGAGTGGCCGGCCGGGCGATCCGCTGTGGTGGCTGGCCGCGCTGTTCTTCATGATCTGGGCCTTTGCACCCTATGCACTGCTTTGGGTGGCTTCGCGCCGCCCGCTGTCACGGTTGCCGGCGGCGATTGCGTTGCTGGTCGGTGCCCTGCTCTGCGTCGGCATCGGTATCGGCATCTACGTCGAAGGCTTCCTGCTCGCCGATCCGCCAGATGCGCAGGTTGGTCTGCTGTTCCTGTTCATCCCGCCGTGGCAGATCCTGCTGGCGGTGATCACCTGGGCCGCCTCGCTGGCACTGGAGCGGCGTCGCTGACGGAACGCGGGAATTGGCTTGCTAGACTGGCCCCAGGGTCGGCCAGACTGGACTGACGGGGAGATAGACATGCGTCACCGGTACTTCATTCGTCCGCTCGCCATCATCGTCGCCTGCGGGCTCGGTGCCTGCGCCAGCCAACCGACCTCACAACCATCCGGCGACCCGACAGCAGGCACGAAGTCGCAGGCGTCGAGCGCTACCACCGGCATTCTCGATGACCTCGACAGCGCCGATATCGCCAGCCTGCAGACGGCCATGCAGCGCGGCGACATCAGCGCCGAAGCGCTGACCCAGCGCTATCTCGACCGCATCGCCGCCATCGATGACGCCGGGCCGATGCTCAACGCGGTGATCGAGATCAATCCGAACGCGGCGGCGGAAGCACGCGCGCGCGACAGGGATCGCGCCAACGGTCGTGACGGCGGTCCGCTGCACGGTATTCCGGTGTTGTTGAAGGACAATATCGACGCCACGCCGATGGTCAACTCTGCCGGGTCACTGGCGCTGGCCAAACACCGGCCAGCCGCGGATGCGCCGCTGGTGAAGGCGCTGCGCGAGGCCGGCGCGGTGATCATCGGCAAGGCCAACCTCAGCGAGTGGGCCAACATCCGCAGCGACCGCTCCACCTCCGGCTGGAGCGCCCGCGGTGGCCAGACCCGCAACCCCTATGTGCTGGATCGCAACACCTGCGGCTCCAGCTCCGGCACCGGTGCGGGCATCGCCGCGGCGCTGGCCACGGTCGGGGTCGGCACGGAAACCGACGGCAGCGTGATCTGCCCGTCCTCGGTGAACGGACTGGTCGGCATCAAGCCCACTGTCGGGCTGGTCAGCCGCAGCGGCATCATCCCGATCTCGCACACGCAGGACACCGCCGGCCCGATGGCGCGCACGGTAGCTGACGCCGCGACGCTGCTGGGCAGCATGACCAGCGGTGCCGATACAAACGACCCGGCCACTACCGAAGGCGCCAGGCACGCGCGCCGCGACTACCGCGATGCACTGGATCCCGCAGCACTCAAGGGTGCTCGTATCGGCGTGCTGCGCGACAGCATGGGCTTCCATCCCGATGTCGACGCGGCACTGGAGGAAGCCATCCGCGCCATGCAGGCCGCTGGCGCTACCGTCGTCGACGCGAAGATCCCGACGGCCGGGCAATGGGGAGATGCCGAGTTCACCGTGCTGCTGTACGAACTGAAGCACGACCTCGCCGCCTATTTCGAAGCCAGCGGTGCGCCGATGAAGACCCTGGCCGACGTCATCGCCTTCAACGAGGCCAACTCCGATAGCGAGATGCCGTGGTTCGGGCAGGAGTTGTTCGAAGCCGCCGAAGCCAAGGGCCCGTTAAGCGACGAGCAATATCTTGCGGCCGTGGAGAAATCGCGCCGGCTGGCCGGTCCGGAAGGCATCGACGCGGTATTGGCGGAACACCAGCTCGATGCGTTGCTGGCGCCGGCCACCTCACCCGCGTGGAGCATCGACCCGGTCAATGGCGACCACTTCCTCGGTGCCGGCTACGGTGTGGCGGCGGTTGCCGGCTATCCCAGCGTCACCGTGCCGATGGGTGATTCGCACGGTCTGCCCTTCGGGCTGGTCTTCATGGGACCGGCCTGGAGCGAGTCGCGGCTCATCGGCTACGCCTACGCCTACGAGCAGCTGAGCCACAAGCGCCGGCCACCACAGTTCCTGCCGACGCTGCCGATCAGTGGCGGCAACGCGCCACTGACCGAGTAGGCGTCGACAATCCGCTCAGCGCGCGGTGTCCCGCGTTTCCGGATACTTCTGCCGGTACTTGTCGTACAGCCGCGTGTGGCGGCTGGACAGGTCGATCTCGCGGCCGTCGATCCACGCGCGGGTGACGCGCGTTGCCGGCTCCAGCGCGTCACCGTCGGCGAGGAACAGCGTGGCCGACAGGCCGTTACCGATGCTGCCATAGCGATCATCGACGCCGAGGATACGGGCCGGCGTGAGCGTGATCGCTCGCAGCGCCTGTGCCGGCGTCAAGCCGAAACCCACGGCTGCTGCAGCCTGGTACGGCAGGTTGCGCAGGTTGCTGGTGGCGAAGCCGCCGCCACCGTTGCTGATCGCGAACTCGACGCCAGCCGCCGCCAGCTTTGCCGGTGCGCTGTAGATGCTGTCGATGGCATCGTCGCGGGTACGCGGCAGCCGATTGAGGCCGGACAGGATCACCGGCACGTCCTGCGCCTTCAGCGCGTCGGTCAACTGCCAGGCGTCGGCACCACCGACGATGACCGCCTTCAGACCAAATTCGCGGGCGAAGTCCAACGACTCCTGGATCGACTGCGCGTCATCGGCCTGGAAGAACACCGGCTGCCGGCCTTCCACGGCATCGAGCATGGCTTCCAGGCGACGATCCACGACGAGCCCCTTGCCCGATGACTTTCCGGCGGCGTAGCGCTTCGCGGCTTCGAAAGCACTGCGCAAGGTCGCACGACCGGTTTTCTGCGCCTCGCGCGCGGCCTGCTGTGCCGGCGGCGGCAGCCAGGATGGAATCGCCCCGCCGGGCCAGTTGACGTGCAGCGCAACCGGCGCCTTTACCAGCATGTCTTCCTGCGTCCAGCCGTCGAGCTGCATCAGTGCGGAACGTCCGCTGATGACGTTGCCGCTGCTGCTACCGGGCACGCTCAATGCAAGCAGCACGCCATTGGCGCGCGTCACCGGAACGATTTCGCTGTCGGCGTTGAAAGCGGTGTCGGCGCGCACATCGGCGTTGTTGGCACCGACTTCGGCGACATCGACGGTGGCGCGCACTGCGGACACTTCCGACAGGCCCAGCGTGCCGTCCACGGCGATGTAGCCCGGATACAGCTGCTGGCCGCTGGCGTCGATGATCTGCGAGCCGTCGGTGGACACGTCGCTGCCACCCACGGCGACGATGCGACCGTCCTCGAACCGCACGCGGCCATTGCGGATGTCGTCGCCGGACACGGTGTGGATGGTGGCGCCAACGATGGTGACCGGCTGCACCTGCGCGCGAGCCGGCACGTTGTCGTGTGCGGAGGCGGTGGTCGCCAGCAGCGCTGACAGCAGCGAAGCGGCAGCCGCCTTACCAAGCGCGGATGGGTTGATCTTGAAGTTCATGCTCGACTCCTCAGTGCGCTTCGCGGTGACGGCAGGCGGCCAGGTCATGGCCGTCGTGGTACAGGCCACGCTGGAACGCGGCAGCACACCATTGCTCCGAATATCGTTCCGGCGCCTTGGCGTCGGCTTCGGTGTCATCCTGTTCGTCGGCGGGTGCCTTGCGCGCCAGCTTCAGCGCCTTCATGCGCTGCTCGAGGATCTTCTGGCTGATGCGCTGGCGTTCGGATTGCGCGACCTGCTGCAGGCGCGCATCCTCCTCGCGATCAAAATAGCGACGACCATCGATCCAGGTCTGCTCGGCGCGCGCGTAGGCCGACAGCGGCGATGCCGACCACAGCACCAGATCCGCATCCTTGCCGACCGCGATACTGCCGACGCGATCATCGATGCGCAGTTGCCTGGCCGGATTCAGCGTGACCAGCTTCAGCGCCTGCTCGGCGCTCAAGCCGCCGTAGTGCATGGCCTTGGCCGCTTCGGTGTTGAGCCGCCGCGCCAGTTCGTCGCTGTCGGAATTGAACGACGTGGTGACACCCACCTCGGTCAGCAGCGCGCCGTTGTACGGGATCGCGTCGAAGACCTCCATCTTGTAGGCCCACCAGTCGGAGAACGTGGATGCGCCAGCGCCGAGCTCACGGATGGCGTCGGCCACCTTGTAGCCTTCCAGTACATGCTGGAAGGTCGCCACCGGCAGCTTGTAGTCCTGCGCCAGCCGCACGAAGTTGAGGATCTCGTCCTGGCGGTAGCTGTGGATGTGGATCAGGCGCTCGCCGGCAAGGATTTCCGCAAGCGTCTCCAGGCGCAGGTCCCGACGGAACGGTGCCGCGCCCTTCCTGGTTGATGCTTCACGCTCGGCGGCATACTTGAGCGCCGCATCGAAGGCGTCCCGGTCGATTTCGTTGACGCCCATGCGCGTCTGCGGATAGCGCGTGGTGTAGGCGTCACCCCAGCCGGACTGTTTGACGTTTTCGCCCAGCGCGAACTTGATGCCGGGCATGGCGCCCTCGAAGCGCAGATCCTTCGCGTTGCCACCCCAGCGCAACTTGATCACCGCATTCCGGCCACCGATCGGATTGGCCGAGCCGTGCAGCAGGTTGGCGGTGGTGACGCCGCCGGCCAGTTCGCGGTAGATCGCGATATCGGTGGGGTCGAGCACGTCACTCATGCGCACTTCGGCAGAAATCGCGTCACCGGCTTCATTGACGCCCCCCTGCAGCGCGGAGTGCGAGTGGGCGTCGATGATGCCCGGCGTGAGGTGCATGCCGCTGGCATCGACTTCCACAGCGCCCGACGGCGCATCGAGATCGGCACCCACCGTCGCGATGCGACCCTTGCGAACCAGCACGTCGGTGTTCTCGACAATGCCGGCATCGGTGTTGGTCCACACCGTCGCATCGCGGAACAGCACGGCCTCCGGCTGCATCGGCAAATCCCGGCGGGCGAAAGCACCGGCCGGATAGCCGGCGAAGGCCGGAATCGACACGGATGCATCGGCGACCTCTTCGCCAGTCGATGCAGACTTGTCCGCAGCCGCGCCGTCGCTGCCATCGCGGCTGGCGGTGAAGGCAACGCGTCGACCGTCCTCCGCCAGGCGGAAGCCGCGCAGGCGTTCGCCCTGCTGCGACCAGCGCAGTGTCGACTGTCCCGCCGCATCACTGGCAAACCAGCTGCGCGGCACCAGCGCAAGGAAACCCTCGTCTTCCTGCCGCACACCAACGCGAACATCGCCAGCGCTGATGCCCAGCCCGTCGTCAGCCTTGGACAGTGTCCAGGATGCGGGTCCGCGGCCGTCGGACCAGCGCAGCGTCCAGCGACCCGCTCCATCGGTCGCCTGCAGCGGCTTCAGCTCGCTGCGCACGCCTTCGACCCAGACTTCGTGGATCACCGCATCGTCGGCGCTGAATAACGTCTGATCGGCGACCACGAAGCTGGCCAGCTTGCCGGCCTCCAATGAACCGAGCCGATCCGATGCGCCCAGCAGCTTTGCCGGCGCAGTGGTCAGTGCGGCGAGGGCGCGATCCGCACTGAGGCCGGCCTTCACCGCACGGCGCAGGTTGGGCCAGAAGCTTTCAGCCGGCTTGTCGAGGCCGTGCGAACTGAGCGCGATCTCGACACCGACGGCAGCCACCCGCGCCGGGTTTGCAGGTGCCTGTTCCCAGTGCTGCAGTTCGGAGAGGCCGATTTCACGCGCGACGTCCGCCTTCTCCAGCTCCGGCGCGTCGGGGAAATCCAGCGGCAGCACCATGCCGAAACCGGCACCGCGCAGGCTGTCCAGCACGCGGTATTCGTAACCGCTGCCGTAGGCGGTCAGACGCAGGCCAAACTCGTCGCGCAGGCCACGGACGCGCGCCACGTCCAGCTCGTTCTCCAGCCGGAAGAACACTGGCTGCACACCGGAGGCCGCCGGGAACAGCGCATCAAGAGCCATGTTGGCCTGCGGCCGCGCAGCATCGCGATGCTGTCGCGACCAGGCTTCGGCGGAATGCTGCCACCTGCTGTCGAGCAGCGTCTGGCGGATCAGCGCGATGGCGCCAGTCAACGAGGTCGGGTATTCGCTGCCCCAGGCAAAATCAAAGCCGATGTGCTCGGCCACGTTGTCGGCCAGCAGCACCGACTTGCTGTCACCTTCAGGCCGCAGGGAAAGCAGCGCACTGCGTCCCTGAACGATGCCGGCATCCGGCGCCGCCAGTGCCGCGACGAAACCCAGCTCGCGCAGCGACTTCGCTTCATCGTCCTTGTAACTGAGCCGTTCGGAAACGCTGAGCTCGGGCCGCACGCGGCGGTTCCAGTGCCTCGCGCCGGGCTGGTCGGCCTGCTGCTCGCGCGGTGCCGTGCCCTGCTCCGAACGCGGCTTGATGCCGCCGCGGCGCATGTCCTCGGGCACGCCAACCGTACCGGCCATCTCGATGAAGCCGGGATAGATGGTCAATCCCTGCATGTCGCGCTCGCTGGCACCGGCCGGCACCGACAATCCGGCCTTCACCGAGCGGATGCGGCCGTCGCGAATCTCCAGCGTGCCGTCCTCGATCACCTTGCCCGGCGACACCACGATGCGGGCATGGGTCAGCGCGTACCAGGTCGGCGCGTTGTCGCGAACCGTCGCCACCGGCACGGTACTGATGTCGGCAGCCGACACCGGCGCCACGCCGGCCGCAAAGAGCAGCCCGGCGATGCCGGCAATCAGGCCGCTACGGGCAAAACGTCGCGAATGGCGCGACAGCGAGGAAGGCCGAGGATCGAATGATCGCGGCTGGACGGGAACGGTCATCGGCGGCTCTTGCGGTTGGCGAAACTGCCACCCTAGAACAGAAACCAGAGCGCCCTATCCCCCAGAAGTCATGGTCAGCGCAGCCAGCAGGTGACGGTGCTGCGAGAGCGTGACCACACGCCCAGAACGATGGCAGTCCGGGCGTACTCAGGCCACCGGCACCTGACCACGCTTGCGCACGATCAGCATGGCGATTTCCAGCGACTGCTCGTAGTTGAGGCGCGGATCAACGGTGCTACGGTAGGCGCGGCCAAGGTCTGCTTCGGTCAGCTCACGGGCGCCGCCCAGGCATTCGGTGACATCTTCACCGGTCAGCTCAAGATGCACGCCACCGAGGCGCGAACCATTCGCCGCGTGGATGTCGAAGGCGCTGTCCAGTTCGCTGCGGATGTTCTCGAAGCGACGGGTCTTGACGCCAACACTGGTCGATTCGGTGTTGCCGTGCATCGGATCACAGCACCACAACACACGATGGCCTTCGCGGTTCACCGCATTGATCAGCGGCGCCAATGCATCTTCGATCTTCCCGGCACCCATACGATGAATCAAGGTCAGCCGGCCCGGCTCGTTGTCCGGATTGAGCACTTCGACGACGCGCAGCAACTGGTCCGGCGTCACCGTCGGCCCGACCTTCAGGCCAATCGGGTTGCGGATGCCGCGGCAGTACTCCATGTGCGCGCCGTCCAGCGCCGCCGTGCGCATGCCGATCCACGGAAAATGGGTGCTCAGGTTGAACCAGCCCCACTGGCGCGGCACCTGCCGACTCAACGCCTGCTCGTAATGCAGCAGCAGCGCCTCGTGTGAGGTATAGAAGTCGACGCGATTGATGTTGTGTACGGCAGCACCCGACAGGGTCTCCATGAAGCGCACGGCATCGCCAATCGATTCGACCATCTGCTGGTACTCGGCGGCCAACGGCGAATGCCCCACCCAGCCGAGGTTCCAGTATTCCGGATGGTGCAGGTCGGCGAAGCCGCCATCGATCAGGCCGCGCACGAAGTTCATGGTCATCGCCGAGCGCGCATGGCCCTTGATCATGCGATTCGGATCCGGGCGGCGCGATGCCGCATCGAAGGGCGCACCATTGATCAGGTCGCCGCGGTAGCTCGGCAGGCTGACACCATCGCGCGTCTCCTCGTCGGCCGAACGCGGCTTGGCGTACTGACCGGCAAAGCGTCCGACACGAACCACCGGCAGGCGCAGGCCGTGAACCAGCACCACGCTCATCTGCAGCAGCACCTTCAGGCGATTGGAGATCAAGCCGGATTCGCAGTCGTCGAAGCTCTCCGCGCAGTCACCGCCCTGCAGCAGGAAGCGGCGACCTTCCTGTGCCTCGGCCAGCTGCTTCTTGAGGCTCAGGATTTCCCAGGAAGTGACCAGCGGCGGCAGGGAACCCAGCGTCGCCAGAGCACTCGCCAGCTCGTCCGCATCCGGATAGGTTGGCTGCTGCGTCGCCGGATACTGCTGCCAGGATTCCGGCGACCAGTTGGCGGGTTCCCGAACCGGAGTGACGGCGGAATCGTTGCTGCGGAGATGATGCTGGGACATACGGAAGTGCTTTGTTGCGGTGCGTCACCGCATCATGCCACAGCGAAGCCGCCACGCAAGCGGCGCGCGGCTTTCATATAACGACAGACAGCGAGGCTCAGCGACGTTTCCAGCCGGCCCAGAGTGCACCTAGCCCCAATGCGATGAAAAAGATCAGCGACCAGGCGGGCATGGCCAATCCGAGAAACGTCCAGTCAACCTCCGCGCACTCGCCGGAACCGGTGAACACCATCTTCAAGGTCTTGCCAATCGGGAAGGCGTCCAGCATGTAGTCCAGCGACGGCCCGCAAGCCGGCACCTCGCTTGCGGGCAACGACTGCAACCAGACATGCCGGCCAGCCACGAAGAGGCCGAACATCGTCCCGATGGACACCAGCAGCGAATAGACGCGTCGACCGGTCCGCCCGGGGTTGTGCAGGCCACCCATCAGGAAGAAGACGCCCATGATCAGGAACGCCAGTCGCTGGAACAGGCACAGCGGACAGGGGTTCAGGTACGGCGGAAAGTACTGCGTGACCATCGCGTAGCCGATCAGCGCCGCGCAGATGAAGAAGCCGGTGAGGTACTGCCAGCGGAACGACCAGCGGAAGGGATTCAGCATCGAAACAGCCTTGTCGTGACTTCGAACGGGCATTGTGACCGAAAGCGGCGCACAAGGTTCGCGGTTAGCGTGACGCGAATACGAAAAAGCCCGGCACTTGGCCGGGCTTTTCGAAACTTCAGGCTTGCGACGCTTACTCGGCGTCAACGGCCTCGGCGCGCGGTCGGTCGACCAGTTCGACGTAGGCCATCGGGGCGCTGT
>JAGRJX010000276.1 GCA_020442545.1 Lysobacterales bacterium | reverse complement strand
GCATGGCGAGACTGACCGGCTTGGACAGGTATTCGACAACGTTCAGGAACAGGTTGAACGGCGACAGGATGATCTTGGCGACCGCGCCATTGGCGTGGAACGGCGCGGTGAACAGCTCCTTGGTGAAACCCCAGCCGCCCTTGGCCTTGATCGAGAAGAAGATGATCAGCAGGAACACCACGATGGCCATGCCGAAGGTGGTGTTGGCATCCGCCGTCGGCACGATGCGCAGATAGGTGTGGTGCGCGACCTCTTCGCCAGCGACGGCCTGGACGGTGGCACCCGGCAGATCCAGTGGCAGCAGGTCCATGGTGTTCATGAACACGACCCAGACGAAGATGGTCAACGCCAGCGGCGCGATGAAGCGACGGTCACCGTGGAAACTGTCCTTCACCTGGTTGTCGACGAACTCGACCAGCATCTCGACGAAGGCCTGGCCCTTGGACGGCACGCCGGCGGTCGCCTTTCGCGCCTTGCTCCACAGCAGGAAGCATCCCAACAGGCCAAGGGCCAGCGCGATGATCCAGGAATCAAGATGGAACGCACTGCCCGCCAGATCGCCCGTGTTGTGGGTGAGATGGTGGACGATGTACTCGGTCAGTCCACCCGGGGACTCGGCCATTCCTTCCGCGGAGCTGGGTTCCAGGCTCACGACACTTCCTATCGCTGTTTCTTGAGATTCAGTATGGGTACGACCAGTGCGGCGCCGAGCCCGATCAACAAAGGACCGGGCGGCAGCCGGGCCACTGCCAGCGCCCAATACAGCGCCGCCATGACCACCAGCCATTTCAGGGCCATTCCGCCGAGCAGACGCATCAGCGCCGCCCCACCGCTTGCCACGCCACCGCCAACGGCCCGCCAGGCCATCAGCGCGCTCCCCAGCGTCGCCGCTGCACCGCCGACCGCCGCGGCAATCGCCTCGCGCGAGCCCAGCAGCCAGAACATCAGCGCCAGAACCAGCGTGACGACCACCTGCGTGATGGCCGTGCGAATTGCGGCTCGCCGACCGGCGACCAGGGAGTTTTGCACGTGATATACCCCGGTTGAGATCGATGCAAGGATCTGTCGCTGGCCGAGGGCAGCAGCTTGGCGCGGAACCGCCCTGCCAAGACATTCAATTATAGCAGTGCGCAAAATGTCCCGGCAAGCCTCGGGTCGACCCTCCCCGACTCACTCTCGTGCGGCCGCTGCAGATGAAAGAAAAGCCGGCAGGTCGGGGAACCTGCCGGCTTCAGCGCGTCCGGGCAACAGGGAGGGGAAGCCTGCCAGACGCGGGCGCCACTCACGGTGGCGTCGGGCTGTTTTCGTTCTTCTCGCGGCCGAAAGGCGGGCTTACTTGCTTGCGCGGGCCTTGCCGGCACGGGCTGCGACCGGCGCTTCGAACGGGAAGCTGGCACGCATCAGCTCGGCAATCGCCTCACTGGCCTTGATGCTCTGGCCCAGACCTTCCTGACCGGCGGCAACAAAGCGCTCGGCGGATTCCTTGACCAGCTGCACGCCCTTCGGCCACACGGCCTTGGCGCCCTCAAGACCATTGGCTTCGATCGCCTCGTTGAAGAAGCCGACGTTGGCATTCAGCTGCGATTCGACGGTCTTGACCTGCAGACCCAGCAGACGCTCGGCATTCTGCAGCGCCAGCGCATTGGCCTTCAGCGCGGAGTCGGCGAACTGCTTGCCGAAGTTGACCACCTGGGAATTGAACTGTTCGTACATGGTTAAGCCCTCGCGGCTCTGGGGGTTGTATGAGCACACTCTACGTCACATTATGCTGCAATGCAACAATTCCCGGAGCGCGGCCAGGTGCGCCCGCATAAATAACTGATTTACGTAAATATCTATCGGTAATCGTGGCGCATGATCGAGGTGATATGCGCCAAAAATACTGCAACGCAGCGCGCGAGGCGCGGCGGTTGCTCAACCGCGATAATTGCAGCCGGATGTACAGGTCTCGTGCACCACCACTTCCGACAGCAGCGGCAGGGACGGCTTGAGGCGATCCCAGATCCAGCGCGCCAGATTCTCGCTGGTTGGATTGTCGAGTCCGCCGATGTCGTTCAGACAATGGTGATCGAGTTGATCGAACAGCGGCTGGAAAGCGCCCTTGATGTCGGCGAAGTCCATCACCCAGCCTGAGTCGGCACCGACCTCGCCGCTGACGCGAATCTCGATGCGGAAGCTGTGCCCGTGCAGGCGCCGGCACTTGTGCCCTTCCGGCACGTTTGGCAGCCAATGTGCCGACTCGAGGCTGAATATCTTGAAGATGTCCATGCCGCATTGTAGCGGCCGACCGACCGCACCGCCCGCGCAGTTCCGCGCCAATTCAGCCGACGCGTCCTAGTGTCGACGTGTCCCACTACCCGGAGACCTGCCATGACATCCCCACTGCTGCCTGCCCTTGTCTGCCTTTCGCTGTCGCTGGGTGCCGTCCCCGCCACGGCGACTGACCGTGACGCAAGCCAGCCCCTGCGACCGGTCAGCCAGTGCCTTCGTACCAACCAGGTCAGCGACTGGAAGGTGATCAACGACCGCCACCTGCTGGTGAAGGCACTCGGCAACCGCTACTACGACATCCGCCTGAGCAATCGCTGCGTGCGGTTGACGTCTTCAACCTACATCGGCTTTCGCGATGGTGTTCAGCCGCTCATGGTTCCGGGACGGCCCGCCGGACACGCCGCCGGCCAGAACCCGACCACCACCGATGACCGGATCTGCGGCGACATCGGTGACGCGGTACTTCCACGAAACGGGGCGAGCGATGACGCCCAGCCGCCCTGCGACATCGCCACCATTCGGCGCGTGGACAAGGAAACCTGGAAGTCGGCGAAAAAACTCTCGCGGTAGCTTCCTTCCGGCAGGCACAAACGAAAGGGGCTCCGATTTGGCGCCCCTCCCGACTGCTTGCGCGCAGCGCTGCCGTCCGCAGGCTAGCGGGACGGGCAGCGTACGAAGCTGACGGTTTCGCGACCGATCTGATCCATCCGCGCCTTGTCGGCGTTGCGAAGCTCCAGCACGTTATTGTCGAGGCGGACGATATGCAGCTGGTCGCGCTGACCATTGGCCTCCACCGCCAGTTCAGCGCCATTGTGGGTGTAGCTCCCCGACGACAGCTTCGACCAGCCGCCGTCGTTGAGCCAGGCCTCGTTACGACCATCAGCGGTGTAGACGATGCGCGTGGTCGCGCACTGGCTGGCGTCCAGCGCCCACTCGCCCACCAGCGCATCGGCGGCGTGGACGGGCGAGACGGCGGCTGCGGCAACGAGCATGGCCATCGCCGTCGAAAAAAGGCTGCGCATCAGCGGCTCCTGTGCAATTCGGAACCGCTACCGTAGCACCACGAGTCGATGCCGGGATGAATGCCAGCATCGTTGCACGTCATCGCAGGACTCAGGGCTGCCAGGCGTAGGTCAGCTTGGCGAACAGGCTGCGGTCGTGCGGGAACAGCGAGTTGAAGCTGTCGTCGGCAAAGCGACCTTCGGAATAACCGGCATACAGCGCGGTTCGCGGGTTGATCTTGTAGGAATAGATCAGCTGCATGTCGATCTTGCGCTCGCGTTCGTCGACGCTGCCACGCCACAGGCCGGGGTCGCGCACCAGGTCGCCGCGCTGGAGTGCCAGGCGCAGTCGCTGGCGCAGATCCAGCTGCCAGCCGATGCGCAGGTCGGTGAGGTTGGCCCGGACCACGTCGCCGCCGTCGCGCGAAAGGCGTTGCCAGGTATGACGCAGATTGATGCTGAGCCCGCGTCCGATATTGACGGTGCCACCCGGCCGCAACTCCGTCACCTGCGCCGGCTGAGCGTTGCCGAAGTCGATCTGGCGGCCACGACGCACGAACATGTCGAGCCGAAGCCCGGATCGCGGCTGCACTTGGCCGAACATCATCAGCCAGTGCTCGTCGAACAGCCCACCTGCCCAGAAGCGGTCACGGCGCAGGCCACCGATCTGCACAAAGCTCTGCATCGGCCCGTTCACCGAGAAATAAGCCTCCACCTCACGCTCCAGCACGTTGCCGGCCTCGTCGTGAGTGATGTCCCAGTCGCCGTTGAGGCGCATGCGATTGATCCGGGCGCCGTCCTCGCCATGCCAGGTGCGCGAGCCGCCGATCACGGTCTTGTCGTAACCGACCTGGGTGATGAAGCCTAGGTCGGCACGGAAGCCGCCATCGAGTCGCTGGTGGTTGGCGTAGAAGCCCCAGTTGCGGCTGCTATAGTGGTAGCCGGCATAGACGCCGTCACCGTCCTGCTCCTGTGGCAACCCGAACGCCGGCGGGTTCTCGGTGCTGGTGCTGAGGTACTGCCCGGTCAGGGTGTGCGGCCCGCTCTGCCAGCGGCCGTCCGCGCCCACCAGACGGTTCTGGTACTCCCCACCGCGGCGCAGGGTAGCGACCGCACCAACGCTGGCCTGACCATCGAAGTCGTAGCGATAGCGCCCTGCCGCTGCCAGCGATTCGTCCTCGATGAAGCCAAAGCCCGAGCCCAGCACGCCCGGCAGCAATACGCCGGTCACGGCGTCCTGAGCGGCGAACACGCCGTAGGTGTGCCGGCTCTGACGACCGGTCACCCGCAACCCGTAGTCCGGATCGGCCACGTTACGTGTGTAGACCACGTTCATCGGCGTGCTGAAATAGTCGGCGCCCTCCAGAAAGAACGGCCGTTTTTCCGGGAAGAACAGCGCGAAGGTGGTGTTGAGATCGAGCTGTGCCTGGTCCACTTCGACCTGCGAGAAGTCCGG
>JAGRJX010000275.1 GCA_020442545.1 Lysobacterales bacterium | reverse complement strand
TGGCGCTGCAGCTGGAGCCGGAGCTTCCCTCGCTGTTCAAGCGCCTGCTGATCATGGGCGGCGCGGCTACCGGTCGAGGCAACACGCATTGTGTGCCCGCCGAGTTCAATATCGGCTTCGATCCGGAAGCCGCCGCCGTGGTGTTCTCGCGCTGGCCCGGATTCGATCTGGTCGACTGGGAGGCAACGGTGCGCCACGCCATCCCGTACCCGAGCATGGATCGCTGGCTGTCGGTCGACAAGCCGCTGACCGGCTTCTACGGCGCGATTTCAGGCACTGCCCGACGCTATGCCGAGGGTCACGGACGCGCCGGATTCCTGGCCGCCGACGCGCTGGCGATGGCGGTCGTGCTGCGGCCGGAGCTGGTCGAACGCGTTGAGCGGCATCATGTGGCGGTGGAAACCGCCGGTACGCACTGCCGCGGCGCCACGGTGGTCGACTGGGAGGACCGCCTCGGGCGCGAGCCCAACGCCAGCATCGTGCTGGATATCGACCAGGGCGGATTCGAGAGCCTGCTGGCCGCGACGCTCGAGGCGGGGTGAGGGACGGGTACGGCCTTGCGTCGGATTCGACGGGTGGCTACAATGGTCGTCTTTTTCCCGGCCCGAGAAGCCTTCCGGCCCGGTCAATCCGATCCGTGGTGAGAAGAATCATGAAGCCCGAAATCCATCCGAATTACCGCGAAGTCGTGTTCCAGGACCTGTCCAGCGATTTCGCCTTCCTGACCCGCTCGACCATCAAGAGCGACGAGACCATCAAGTGGGAAGACGGCAACGAGTACCCGCTGGTCAAGGTGGAAGTCAGCTCGAAGTCGCACCCGTTCTACACGGGCAAGCACAAGATCATGGATACCAGCGGTCGCGTCGACAAGTTCCGTCGCCGCTACGGCAAGTAATCGCGTCCCCGAGCGGACCGGTCAGCGGCTTCAGGCGCTGGCGCCATCGCATCCGCATACCGGCCAGCCTCAGGGTTGGCCGGTTTTGTTTTGCCTGCTGGCCATGCACGGCGTGGTCGGGGCGCAGTCTGGCGCATTCGCCTGTCGTGTCGCGCTGACAGCGGGTCCGCCGTACTGTCCGGTATGCGATAATGCCGCTCTTGACGGACCTGCCGCGGTTGCTGCGGTCCGCCGGCAGATGCAGAGCGCTGCGCCTCAGGCTTTCGCCGATGGCCGCCGGCGATGCGGGCAAATCTGATCCGCATCGTTCGCCGCACACGAAACTGAAACGATTCCGAAGGAGTACGCCCGTGTCCAATAGCAAGAGCGTCTTGTTGACCGATTCCGCCGCCGGCCGCTCGGTCGAACTGCCCGTTGTCGAAGGCACGCTGGGCGCGCCGACCATCAACATCGGCAAGCTCTACAAGGAAACCGGCCACTTCACCTTCGATCCGGGCTTCACCGCGACGGCCAGCTGCCAGAGCGCGGTGACCTACATCGACGGCGATGAGGGCGTGCTGCTGTATCGCGGCTACCCGATCGAGCAGCTGGCAAAGCACTCCAGCTTCCTGGAAGTCGCCTATCTGCTGCTCAACGGTGATCTGCCAAGCGCACGGCAGTTCCAGGCCTTCGACCACGAAGTTACCCATCACACGATGATGCATGAGGCCTTCAAGAGCTTCCTGCACGGCTTCCGCCACGATGCGCATCCGATGGCCATGCTCTGCGGCATGATCGGCTCGCTGGCGGCCTTCTACCACGACGATCTTGACCTTGACGATCCGGAGCAGCGCCGAATGGCGGCGATCCGGCTGATCGCCAAGGTGCCGACGATTGCGGCTGCCTGTTATCGCCACTCGATCGGCTGGCCGGTGCGCTATCCGCGCAACAACCTCGATTACTGCAA
The DNA here is from genome assembly GCA_020442545.1 of Lysobacterales bacterium. Classification (GTDB taxonomy): domain Bacteria; phylum Pseudomonadota; class Gammaproteobacteria; order Xanthomonadales; family Xanthomonadaceae; genus JACKOX01. Next base: position 498 of record JAGRJX010000275.1, on the reverse strand, counting down.
GCGCTTCCTGCACCTGATGTTCGAAGTGCCGAGCGAGCCGCTGGAGCTGAATCCGGTCGCGGCCAGGGCGCTGGACCTGCTGTTCATCCTGCATGCCGATCACGAGCAGAATGCGTCGACCTCGACCGTGCGTCTGGTCGGTTCCACCGGTGCCAATCCGTATGCCTGCGTGGCCGCCGGTATCGCCGCGCTGTGGGGGCCGGCACACGGCGGTGCCAACGAGGCGGTGCTGAAGATGCTGGAGGAGATCGGTGATCCGTCCAAGGTCTCAAGCGCCGTCGATCGCGCCAAGGACAAGAACGACGACTATCGCCTGATGGGCTTCGGTCATCGCGTCTACAAGAATTTCGACCCGCGCGCGACGATCATCCGCGAGATGACCCACGAAGTGCTGAACGAACTGGGCGTCAACGACCCGCTGCTGGACGTGGCGCTGAAGCTTGAAGAAGCAGCGCTGAAGGACGACTACTTCGTCGAGCGCAAGCTGTACCCGAACGT
>JAGRJX010000274.1 GCA_020442545.1 Lysobacterales bacterium | reverse complement strand
CGCAGCATCTCGCTGGGCATGTACGCGATCTTCACCGTCGGAATCGCCTGCTGGCTGGTCTATGGCGTGCTGCTGGAGAGCTGGCCGATGATCATCGCCAACCTGATCACCCTGAGCCTCGCCGCGGCGATCCTGTCGATGAAACTGCGCTTCGGTTGAACGCGTCCGGTGCAGCGCCCGCTCAGCGACAGCGACGGGAGAAGTGCTGCCGCAGAAAGTCCTCCATGCGCGGGAACTCGTCCAGCGGCTCGCGATGGCCGCCGTTCACCACCAGATGCTCATGCACATGCGCGAACCCATGCGCAGCAAGACGCCGCATCATGGCGTCCGCCATCTCGCGCGACGGCCACATTTCGTCCTTGGTAGCCGAGACGAACATCACCGGCCCGTTGATGCGCTCCACCGGAATCGCGGCGCGATCCATCGCGTCCTCGTCTTCCATCATGGCCTCGAAGACAGCGCGCAGGTCGCCGGTGAGCAGCTTCGGCGTGGCGCGCCACGGCATCGGCACAAACGGCAGCGGTTCACCGTGGAGCGAGAAACCCGGTGTGATCATGGCGTCAGTCAGCGATGGAAACACCGCGTTACCCGGAACGATCGCAACCACGGCGTCGATGTCCGGGTAGGCACTGGCCAGCAGCAGCGCCAGCTCGGCACCCTTGCTGCCGCCGATGACGGCGATGCATTGGCCGTCCACCCGCGGATCCTTTGTTGCGTCGATGATCGCGGCGTGCACCGCATCCACCGATATCCGGTCCAGATGCTCCGGCGTGGTCGGGGTTCCGAAGTAGCCCAGCGCCAGCAGGGCGTAGCCCTGGTCAAGGAAGCGCTCGCGCTGCTGTTTCCAGACATTTCGGGTCCAGGCATTGCCGCCCTCGCCGCCACCCAGTCCGACGATCAAAGGCTGCGGTTCGCCGTCTCGGGCGAACAACGTCGCATCCACCCGACCGTGCCGCTCTGGCAGTGTTCCGGTGTCGAAACTCGCAACTACCCACCAGCCGTATGCAACGAGCAGCAGGAGCAGCGCCAGTATCGCCAGCAACCCCCATTTGATGATTCGAAGCATCAGCTGACCTCTCTCCAGTGAAAAACGTCTTCGAGACCCGTACCCAGTGCTCGAGCAATGCGGAACGCCAGCTCAAGCGAGGGCGCGTAGCGCTCGGCTTCGAGCGCGATGATGGTCTGCCGGGTGACGCCGCAGGCATCGGCGAGCCCCTGCTGGGTCATTTCCCCGCGCTCGAAGCGAAGACGACGGATCTGGTTCGCAACGGGCGTACCGCTCATGCGACAGCCCGGCGATCACGCCAGTACAGGACGGCGGCCACGACCTGGTCGAACCAGAGTCCACAGAGCAGGGCCAGCATCAGCATCTGTGCGATGAAGGGATGACTGATGCCCTGCAGCCGTTCGGTATCACTGAAACCGAGAAGCAGCGCGATGCCAATCACGCCGACCGTGAACGCACCACGCCCCCACAGGCTGGCGACGCGCTCGATCTGGCGATCGCGCTCATCGACGAGCACCTTGCCGCCCCAGCGCTGTCGCAGCACATGCGCCAGCACCAGCCAGGCGACGAAAAGCGTGCCGATCCGTTTCCCCGCCACACCGGCATCCGGGTTCCGCCCAATCGGCAGTTCGGGCAGGAAGGCTGGCGCATTCTGCAGGCTGGCCACGATCACGGCCCCCACGAAGGCCACGCCGATCCAGGCCTGCCATTCACCGTGAGCGATCTGCGCCTCCGCCTCGCTGTGCGGTACCCGATGCAAAGCATCCACGCTGAACCAGACCGCCGCCACGAACAGGAAGCTGCCAAACCAGCCCAGCGGCAGTGGCAGGTCGCGGTAGCCGCCACTGAAGAACAGCGCCAATCCGATACCGGCAAGCAGTAGCCAGATGAACAGCCGGGTGCGGGGAGACGGAGCAGGCATGAACGTAACCTCAAGCGGACAATGTGTAATGTATTTGTTACATCACAGCTCATCGATGTCAAATGCTTTTTACATTTCAAGCTCGGGATGTCCTTGCTATCGTGCCGCCCGGCCGCCATCTCGGCGTTAACTCCAAGGCTTTGAAACCATGAACGACAACAACGCCAAGGCATCCCACGTCATCGACGTCACCACCGACCGCTTCCAGCAGGACGTGCTGGAGGCGTCGCTGAAGACCCCTGTCCTGGTCGACTTCTGGGCCACCTGGTGCGGGCCGTGCAAGAGCCTCGGGCCGATCCTCGAGAAGCTCGCCGACGAATACAACGGCGCCTTCACGCTGGCCAAGGTCGACGTCGACAAGGAGCAGCAGCTCGCTGCCTATTTCCAGATTCGTTCGGTGCCGACCGTGATGCTGCTGAAGGACGGCCAGATCGTCGACGGTTTCCCGGGCGCGCTGCCGGAAGGCGAGTTGCGCAAGTTCCTGTCGCAGCATGGCGTCGAACCTGCCGCACCGCAATTGGCTGGCATCGAAGATGTCACCTCCGACGATGCCGCCGAAGCGGCCACGGTCGATCCACAGGCCGAACTGGCCAAGGCTCGCGATGCGCTGGCCGCCAAACCGGATGACGACACACTCAAGCTCGACCTGGCGCTGGCGCTGACCCGCACCGGTGGCATCGATGAGGCCAGCAAGCTGCTGGGTGCCCTGCCCGCCAACCTCGCCACCGACGACCGCGCGCAGAACGCTCAGGCGCGCATCGAGCTCTCGGCCGGCCTTGCCGATGCACCGGACCTGGCAACGCTGCGCCAACGTGGCGACATCGACGGCGACCCGGTCGCCCTGCATCAGCTGGCGCTTCGAGAGTTGCTGGAAGGCAGCAGTGAATCAGCGCTGGAACATCTCATCAGCCTGCTCGCAAAGCACCGCGCCCACGGCGACGGACTGGCGCAGAAGACACTGATCCAGGCCTTCCGCATCGTCGACGATGCCGCGTTGGTCAACCGCTACCGACGCAAGATGTCCACGCTGCTGTTCTGATCCTCGTTTTCCAGCGCTGTTTGGGCGCTTTTCCGCATTACAGACAAGTCAGGAAGCAAGACGACAGCTACGCTGTCTCTGCAGGTGTCGGAAAAGCCCGATTTGCGCTTGTACTGACTGCACGCGCAGCGTGCGACTGACCTCATTACTTGCTAACTGCTCCGAAACATACGCATGCGTATGGTAGAGTGCAGATCCCCGCCCTCCCCGAAAACCCGCATGAAGGCATCGACCCTTCGACGACTGATGAACATCTGGTCGCCGTTCCGCTCACCCGGCATCCGCGTCACCCACTGGTCGGACGACTGGCGAGAGGTCCGCGTCGAGTTGCGCCAGCGCCGATTCAACATGAACTTTGTCGGCACCCACTACGGCGGCAGCCTGTTCTCGATGACCGACCCGTTCTGGATGCTGATCCTGCTGCACGTGCTGGGCGGCGACTATCTTGTCTGGGACAAGCGCGCCGAGATCGACTTCGTGAAGCCCGGCAAGGGCACGGTGCATGCCGAGTTCCGCTTGGAACAGGCGGTTCTCGACGAAATCATTGCTGCCACCGCCAGCGGCGAGAAATACCTGCGCTGGCTGCCGGTGGAAGTGATCGACGAACAGGGCGAAGCCGTTGCCCGCGTGCGCAAGCAGATCTACGTCCGGCGCAAGCCGGATCGCCCAATGCTGGAGCCGGTCGCGCACACGGCTTGAAGCGGGTCGCAGTTCGGCGGATCGTCCACCTGTCGGTCCGGCTGGGTTACGCTGTGCGCGAAAGGGGGTGCCATTTGGTGGACGACACGCCGCGGCCGACACCGCCAGCCGATGCACCTGCCATTTCCGGCTACCGCATCGCGCGCAAGCTTGGACAGGGTGGCATGGCCACGGTGTGGCTTGCCGTGCAGGAATCACTTGACCGGCAGGTTGCGATCAAGGTCATGCTGCCCCTGGCCAGCATGGACGAGCAGCAGGCGCGCCGCTTCGAGCACGAGGCGCGCACCATCGCGCGACTGGAACACCCGCATATCGTCAACATCTACGAGGTCGGCCGCACCAGCGAAGGGCGGCTGTACTACGTGATGGCCTATCTGCCGCGCGGGGATCTCAGCCACCGCGACCTGAGCCGCGACCAGCCGGCGGTGCTGGCGCTGCTGCGCGCGCTGCTCGGCGCTCTGTCCTACGCCCACGCGCGCGGCGTCGTGCATCGTGACGTCAAGGCCGAAAACGTGCTGTTTGACGCCGACGACCGGCCGATGCTGGCCGACTTCGGCATCGCGCTGTCTTCACGCGTGGTGACGCGGCTGACCAATGCCGGCATGACGCTGGGCAGCGGTGGTTACATGGCGCCGGAGCAGTCGCGCGGCGAGCCGGTCGATGCCCGCGCCGACCTCTACAGCGTCGGCGTGCTGGCCTACGAACTGCTGGTCGGCGAACTGCCCTACCAGGCCAACGACCCGCTGGCCTTGGCGATGATGCATGGCCATGACCCGATCCCGCGGCTGCCGCGTCACCTGCGTCACTGGCAGCCGTTCATCGACCGCGCCATGGCCAAGTCGCCGTCGCGTCGCCACCGCAATGCCGAGGCGATGCGCAGCGCGCTGGACGCGGTCGAGAAGCGCATGAATGGCGCGGGAGCGAGTCTTGACGAACGCTGGCATCGACTCATCAGCAACCCCGTCTGGCGCGCAACCTGGCTCAAGGCCGCCTTCGCGCTGGCCTTGCTGGCAGTGCTGCTGGCTGTCCTGCTGCGACCGGACGCGCCGCCAGCGCCGTCGGTCACAGCCAGCGGCAGCGAAGCGGCAACTGCACCATCTCCCGTGCCAGCGGTGATGACCAGCGTGACGCAGCCGGTCGATCCGGCCGAGCTGCAGCGCTGGTTGCAGCGGCTGCAGGATCGGCCGGACGACGCCGATGCCATTGCCGGCGTCAGCCGCCAGATCGAGTGGCTCGGTGAACAGGCGGAACTCGACCTGGCCGCCGGCGATGACGAGGCGCTGCTGGCCCGCCAGCGCGACGCGCAAACCCTGCGCGGACGTGCCGGCAACGCGCTGCAGCCGGCACTCGACCGTTTCGAGCGCCGGCTGCGCCTGCTCCTGCTGTCGCGACAGCGGCAGTCCCTGCTGGCCGACGACCGCGAGGAAAACCAGCGCGTCCGCCGTCTGCTGATCGAAATGGGCCTTGGCAGCAATCTCGACCTTCCTGCCGATTCGCCGATCGAATACCCGCTGCTCGCGGCCGCGGATGCCGCGCCCGCCGCATCGCCCGCCAGCGGCAGTCCATCGGCGAACTCGGGCAAAGGCAAACCGGCCACAGGCGGGCGGTTCGTGACCCGTTCGGAATACGCGGCCTTCGTGCAGGCCACCGGTCGCGCTGACAGCCGCTGTCGTGCGCGCCTCTCACCGCTGCGACTGTTTGACCGGCGCAGCTGGAAGGATCCGGGCTTCGAGCAGAAGGCCGGCGACCCCGTGGTCTGCGTCAGCGCCGAGGATGCCGCCGCGTATCTGGCCTGGGCCAGTCGACGCGATGGCCGCCAATATCAACTGCCATCCGCCAGCCAGCGTCCACAGAACCGACTTGGGCTGGCCGAATGGACCAACCGCTGCATCGCCAGCAGCGACGGCAAGCAGGTCTGCGAACGCCGCATCGCCGCCGGACCACTGGCCCAGCGCCAGGAACTCGATCCAGCGCGTGGTTACGATGGCGTAACGTTCCGGTTGCAGTCCAACTGAAGCGGCGTTGACCGCAATCGGTGTCGACATGAATCCGCGTTCACCTGCATCGCTCCGCGACCGCTAGACTGTCGCCATGCGACCCGCCCACATCCAGCGCTACATCCTCACCGGCATCCTCACGGTTTTTCCGCTGTGGCTGACCTTCGTGGTCTTCGAATTCGTGCTGAAGCAACTGGGTCAGCTGAGTGCGCCCTGGGTGGATGCGCTGCTGGCACGGGCAGCGAAATGGATTCCATTCTTCGGCTTCCTGCTCACCACCGACTGGCTGCGCTTTCTGCTGGCGGTGCTGGTAACGCTGACGTTTCTCTACCTGCTTGGCTGGCTGGCGCATCGGGTCGTGGGCAAGCGCCTGCTCGGCGTGGTCGATGCAGTGATCGAGCGCATTCCGCTCGTGCAGTCGATCTACGGCGGCACCAAGAAGCTGCTGGCGGTGCTGCAGACCAAACCCGAAGGCGCGCAGCGCGTGGTACTGATCGACTTTCCGCACAAGGAAATGAAGGCCGTCGGTTTCGTCACCCGCACGGTCCGCGAACAGGGCAGCGGCCGCGAGCTGGCCATGGTGTACGTCCCGACCACGCCCAACCCGACGTCCGGCTATCTCGAAGTCGTCCCCGTGGATCGCCTGACCCAGACCGACTGGACGGTCGACCAGGCCATGGCGCTGATCATTTCCGGCGGTGCGGTGGCGCCTGGCGAGATTCCGTTCGAGGTCGCCCTGTCGGCTGCCGGTGATGCCGCCGCCAGCGTGCAGCACCGAGTAGCGGGCAACGACGAAGCAGCCAGCGGAACATCCGGCCAGACCTGAGCAACCAACACGCCGGCACTCGCCGCCCGAAGCAAAAAGCACAATATTCAGGTAGCTGGAAAGACTTCAGCTCAGCGGCGTGTGTGCCATTCAACAGGAAACCGGGCGTTGTCCCCGGATCGACGGCGTCCTCGGGTTGCTCGATCCCGGGCCGTCCGAAGCAAAAGCGAAGCCACGTGTTCGGTTTGACTTCGACCGGCATTTCTTGTGCAAACCGACACCGGAGCAAGGAATGGATCGGCCAATTGCGGACCTTGATCGAAGCCTCAGCGCGGCGCTGGCGTTGCTTGCGCTGCTGCTGCCGGCAGCGAGTGCCGAAGCCGCCACGTACTGCGTCAGCAACACAACGGAGTTGGTGACCGCGCTCGGCAACGCCATTGACGACGACGAACCATCGGAAATCCGCCTCCGGCGCGGAACCTACAACCCGCCCTCGCCGGGTGAAGCCTTCCTGTACTACAGCGACGTGTTTGATCCGCTCTACCCGGATCAGTACGACCTGAAAATCAGCGGCGGCTGGTTGCGACTGCTCGGCAACGACTGTGCGTTCCAGACCGGCAGCGTGCCGCAGGACACCGATATCGCGGGTGCGGGATCAAGTCGCCTGCTCCACATCCAGGCGCTGCACGGCCCAATGAACGTGGAGATCAGCAACTTGAACTTCCTTGGCGGGAATGCCGGATCCGAAGGCAAGGGCGGCGCAATCCAACTGCTGCTGATGCCGGAAACCGGCGAGGCCAATGTCCTGATCGACCGCTGCAGATTCCAGGCCAATACGGCTGCCACGGGTGCCGCCATATGGGCGCTTGCGAAGCATCGGCTGGACATCCGCAACAGCATTGTTGACAGCAATCATTCCACCAGCAACGGACAAAACCAGGCACTTTCGATCGAGGGTCAAGGCGAAGCAGCGATCTACCTGATCAACAACACCATCACCCGCAACCTCGCCGATCCCGCCACCTTCGACTACGGCGGCGCGAGGATCCACCTCGACAGCACTGCAGCGGCCTTGCTGGTCAACAACGTCATCTGGGGCAATGACGCCTACGACCTGAGCATCGAGGGCAGTGGCGACTTCTACGTGCATCACAACAACCTCGGCTCGACCGCCTATTCAACCTCGCTGACCGGGGACATAGGCAATCTTTCCGTAGATCCCATGCTCGACGGAGCCTCCCGCCGACCGCTTGGTGGCTCGCCAATGATCGATGCCGGACGCGAACCGCCGCCATTCCCGATTCCGCCGGTAGCCTTTGACAACGACTGGAGCCCAGGCGATTACGACGTCTCCGCGGCAGCGAGACTGGAAGGGACTACCCTCGACATCGGCGCAGTGGAATTCCCGCTCAACTTCCGCAACGGCTTCGAATAGCCACCAGCAGGAGGACGTCATGCGCACTTCAACGATCGTATTTCTCGCGCTGTCGGTGCTTTCTACGCCAGTTGCCGCCGCCGAGTTCTGCGTAACCAGCAGCCAGCAGCTGGTCGACGCGCTCAACGCCGCCGACTCCAACAACCAGGATGACGTCATTCGTGTCGCGACCGGCGACTACAGCGCACCCGACGCCAACGGCTTCCGCTACCTCGCCAACAGCGCCTCGCCGGAGGACCGGTCGCTGGTCATCAGTGGCGGTTGGACGGAATTCTTCGGAAACCCATGTGGACAGCAGGCCGGCAGCGCGCCCTGGGACACGTTCCTCAGCGGAAATGGCGGCCGGGTGATGGGCATTTTCGAGGGCAGCCTCAGTGATATCACGGGGATCGAGATCAGCAACCTCAGCTTTACCAACGGCGACAGCGCCGGCGAGGCTGGCGGTCTGTTCATCGACATGAATGCGTCGTCCGGGGATGTACAGATCGAGCGCTGCGCCTTCATCGGAAACCACGCGAGCAAGGCCGCAGCGATGAAGCTTGTGGGCACCCAGCGCATTCAACTCAGAAGCAGCCTGGTGGTGGCGAACACCACCGCCGAGAGCGGCCCGCAAAGCAGTGCGGTGCTCATCAGCACCTCCGGCGACCAGGGCATTTACCTGATCAACAACACCATCGTCAGCAACCAGATTGAAGCGGCGGACTCACCGATGTACGGCGGCGCCTTTCTGGTCGCCAACGACCCCGCCAAGGCGCTGGTGGTGAACAATATCCTGTGGGAAAACGACGGCTACGATCTCGCCACCTTCGGCAGCGGCGACTTCTACATCCACAACAACGACATCGGTGAGCGCGTCGGCAGCAATCTCGAGTTGCTGGACAACATTTCGGTGGAGCCCGTCTATGCCGGCGGCCTGCTGGACTTCACGCCGGCCGGCGACTCGGAATTGATCAATGCGGGACGACGACCGCCGCCTATCAACCCGATTCCAGTACCTTTCGACAACAACTGGAGCACGGGCAGCGTCGACTTCGTCGGCAACCCGCGCATTCGCGGCGGGCAGATAGACATCGGCGCGTACGAAGGCCTGCCTTCCGTGATCTTCACGGACGGGTTCGAGTAGCGGAAGCCCGGGCATCGATGCGGGTGGGTTATGGCGCTGTGGCAAGTTCCGGCTCGACGGACATGACTGGCGCCAGTTCCGGCGTCAGCACAACGCGCTGATCGAAGACAAAGCAACCGCCGTCGTAGTGGTCGCCGCCGACCTGCTCGAAGTAACCGAGGATGCCGCCTTCCAGCTGCAATACGTTGCCGTAACCGGCCTCGTTCATCCAGATCGCCGCTTTCTCGCAGCGAATGCCGCCGGTGCAGAAACTCACGATGGTCTTGTCGGCCAGATCGCTGCGGTGCGTCTCCAGAGCATCGCCCAGTTCGGTGAACTTGATGATCGGCAGGGTCAGCGCGCCGGCGAAGCTGCCGTGCGCGGATTCCTGTGCGTTGCGGGTGTCGACCAACACGACTTCGCGGCCATCATCGTCGCACCCCTGATCGAGCCAGCGCTTCAAGGTCGTCGGATCAACTGACGGTGCCCGGCCCCGGATCGGACGGATGCCGTCCTGCCGGAAGGTGATGATTTCGCGCTTGTGCTTGACCCGCAACCGGCCGAACGGAACGGCCTGACTCTCGCTGAACTTCACCTCGATATCGGCAAAGCGTGGGTCCCCGCTCAGCCAATCGAGAAATCCGTGAATGTCTGCCGACTGGCCGGCCAGGAACACGTTGATGCCCTCGCCGGCCACGAGCACCGTGCCCTTCAACGACCGCGCCTCGCAGGCGGCGCGGATCGCAGTGACCAGCGCCGGCGGATCCGCGATCTCCACGAAACGATAGGCGGCGATGTTCAGGATCGGGGAAATGTCGTCGGTCATCGGCGCATTCTAGTCCAGTCGACGGCCCTCGCTCCTTCCACGGGTCGGAACCGCGATGGTTTCATGCAAAAATAATCGGCTTTCCCCCGTAGCTCAGCTGGCGGAGCGCGGCTACCGCCGCGTGACGAGGAGGCATGGATGCCGACTGGGGGACGCACCACGGATGGTTCCATGCGAAAATCCGTCACCCAATGCCCCCGTAGCTCAGCTGG
>JAGRJX010000273.1:5928-13718 GCA_020442545.1 Lysobacterales bacterium | reverse complement strand
CCGAGCACTCGATATGCCAGCCGGGACGACCGCGGCCCCAGGGCGACTCCCAGCCGGGCAGGTCGTCGGTGGACGGCTTCCACAGCACGAAATCGCCGGGATCGCGCTTGTACGGAGCCACCTCGACACGGGCCCCGGCGATCATGTCCTCGACCGGACGACGTGACAGACGGCCGTAGTCTGCATAGCTGGCCACTGAAAACAGCACGTGGCCCTCGGCGGCGTAGGCGTGGCCGGACTCGATCAGCTGTTCGATCATCGTGATGATCTGCGGCATGTGCGCGGTGGCGTGCGGTTCCACGTCCTGCGGGGCGACGCCGAGGCGGCGCATGTCCTCGCGGTATATCGCGGTGTACTTGTCGGTGATGGTACTGATCGGCGCACCGGCTTCCTTCGCCGCCGCGTTGATCTTGTCGTCGACGTCGGTGATGTTGCGCGCGTAGGTGAGGCCACCGAAGTCACGGCGCAGCAGGCCGGCCAGCACGTCGAACACAACCGGGCCGCGGGCGTTGCCGATATGCACGTAGCTGTAGACCGTCGGTCCGCACAGATACATGGTGACGTTGTCGGGATCCAGCGGCGAGAAGTCCTCAACCTGGCGGCTGAGGCTGTTGTGGAGTCGGAGTTGCATGAGGGAACTGACCTGACCTTCTGGCTCAAGTGTACCAATCGCCACCGGTGCATTCAGCCACGATATAACGAAATCCTAAAGCGCGGGTTCAGCCGCCTGGTGCTTCAATGGTGCCCAGGGTGAACCGGGCATGACCCCTGACAGCCCCCGGGTGTCGCCGCTGGCGCGCCCGGTACGAATCAGAAAGTGAACCGTTCAATCCTCCAGGGGACCGGACAACGTATGAAGACACTGATTACCTCGATAGTCCTGCTGCTGGCCGCCGTATCGGGCAACGCCATGGCGCAGATTCCCGCCGGCAACGTGACTTTTGCCTACGCGGACGTGCTGCGCGTGGATCCGTACTACGAAACCGTGCGCTATTCCGAACCGGTGCAGGAATGCTACGACCAGCCGGTCAGACGCTACGAGCGCGATGGCGGTGATCCGACCGGTGGCACCGTGCTCGGCGCCATCATTGGTGGCGCGCTGGGCAACCAGTTGGGCAAGGGCGATGGCCGCAAGGCTGCGACCGTGGCGGGCGCGGTGATCGGCGGCGCTATCGGCCGCAGCGCCGACCGCAATGATGGCTCACAGCGCGGACGTGAGTACCGCGACGTGCAGCGTGAGTGCCGCACGGTGGAACGTTATCGTGACGAGCAGCGCATTGCCGGCTATGACGTCGAATACCAATACCGCGGCGACGTGTTCCAGTCGCGGCTCGACTACGACCCGGGCAGCAAGCTGCGCGTCCGCGTCGCGGTGTCGCCGGCCGACTGAAGCGGGCCTCACCAACGAGACGTCCCGAAGGCCAGTCCGCCATGACTGGCCTTTGTCGTTTCCTGAGTCCGGCCGCGCCGGCGGTCACTCCGTCAAGCCGCATGTTGCGGCGCGCAACGTTCGCTGTCATGATCGGCTCGCAATGAACGTGAACCTCACCAGCCCCGCACGCATCGATGCCGCCCGCATGGCCGCCGGCATGACCTCGCGTGCCCGCCGACCGGAAAGCCGCAAGCCAGCTGGGTAGCCCGGACGTTTACGCTCGACCAATCGAACGCCTTCCGAAAGCCCAGCCCCGCGCTGGGCTTTCCTGTTTGGATCGGTGATTTGTGATTCGATTCGAGCAAAGCCGAAAAGCAGCCGAACCCGTCAATCACCAATCACCAATCACCAATCACCAATCACCAATCACTAGTCACCAGTCACCAGTCACCAGTCACCAGTCACCAGTCACCAGTCACCAGTCACCAAAGCCATGAAGCACTTCCTCAACACCCAGGACCTGAACCGCGACGAGCTGGACGCGCTGCTGGCGCAGGCGGCCGCCTTCAAGCGCACGCCCTTGGGCGATGATCTCAAGGGCCGCAGCATCGCGCTGCTGTTCTTCAACCCGTCGCTGCGAACGCGCAGCAGCTTTGAGCTGGGCGCCTTTCATCTGGGTGGCCATGCCATCGTGCTGCAGCCGGGAAAGGATGCCTGGCCAATCGAGTTCGACGTCGGCACGGTGATGGACGGCGAGGCCGAGGAGCACATTGCCGAGGTGGCGCAGGTGCTGGGTCGCTACGTCGACCTGATCGGCGTGCGCGCCTTCCCGAAGTTCGTGGACTGGGCAGTGGATCGTGAGGATCGTGTGCTCAAGGGCTTCGCGAAATATTCGCCGGTGCCGGTGATCAACATGGAGACGATCACCCATCCATGCCAGGAACTGGCGCATGCGCTGGCGCTGCAGGAGCGCTTCGGCACCACGGATCTGCGCGGCAAGAAGTACGTGCTGACCTGGAGCTACCACCCCAAGCCGCTGAACACGGCCGTGGCGAATTCGGCGCTGACCATCGCCACCCGCATGGGCATGGACGTCACCCTGCTGTGCCCGACACCCGAGTATCTGCTGGACGAGCGCTACATGAGCTGGGCCGAGCAGAACGTCGCCGAGAGCGGCGGCTCGTTCACCGTCAGCCATGACATCGAGTCGGCCTACAGCGGCGCGGACGTCGTCTACGCCAAGAGCTGGGGCGCGCTGCCGTACTTCGGCGACTGGGCGCCGGAAAAGCCCATTCGCGACCGGTACAAGCACTTCATGGTCGATGAAGCCAAGATGGCGCTGACCAACGACGGTGCGTTTTCGCATTGCCTGCCGTTGCGCCGGAACATCAAGGCGACCGACGCGGTGATGGATTCACCCAACTGCATCGCCATCGACGAGGCCGAGAACCGCCTGCATGTGCAGAAGGCGGTGATGGCCGCGCTGGTGCGCGGCCGTGATTGGTGATTCGTGATTGGTGATTCGCCAGAGCAAAGCCAGACATCCTTTTCAACTATTCCGATCAGCTCCGAGAAAAAATGACGACGCTGTCCGCTCCTTCCAATCACGAATCACCAATCACCACTCACGGCTCCAAAGCCATCGTCCTCGCCTTTTCCGGCGGCCTCGATACCAGCTTCTGCGTGCCTTACCTGCAGGAGCGCGGCTGGGCCGTGCATACCGTGTTTGCGGACACCGGTGGCGTGGATGCCGATGAGCGTGCCTTCATCGAGCAGCGCGCGGCTGAGCTGGGTGTTGCCAGCCACCAGACCATCGATGGCGGTCCGGCAATCTGGAGCGGCTTCGTCAAACCCTTCGTCTGGGCCGGGCAGGGCTATCAAGGCCAGTATCCGCTGCTGGTCTCGGATCGCTATCTGATTGTCGAGGCCGCCCTGAAGCGTGCAGCCGAACTGAGCACGCGCAGCATCGCGCACGGCTGTACGGGCATGGGTAATGATCAGGTGCGCTTCGATCTGACGGTAAAGGCGCTGGGCGACTACGAGATCGTGGCGCCGATTCGCGAGATTCAGAAGGAGCACACCCAGACCCGCGCCTATGAGCAGAAGTACCTCGAGGAGCGTGGCTTTGGCGTGCGCGCCAAGCAGCAGGCCTACACCATCAACGAGAACCTGCTCGGCGTGACCCTGTCGGGTGGCGAGATCGACCGCTGGGAAGCACCGGACGAGGGCGCGCGCGGCTGGTGCAAGCCGCGATCCGAATGGCCGGCTGATGCGCTGTTGGTGACGCTGCGTTTCGAGAACGGCGAAGCCGTGGCGCTGGATGGCGAGACGATGCCGGGGCACGTCATGCTGGCCAGGCTCAACCAGTTGTTCGCGGCTTACGGTGTCGGTCGCGGCATGTACACCGGCGACACCACAATTGGCTTGAAGGGTCGCATCGTCTATGAAGCGCCTGGTTTGGCCGCACTGCTGACCGCGCACCGTGCGCTGGAAGAGGCCGTGCTGAGCAAGCAGCAGAACCGTTTCAAGCCGTCCGTGGCGAGGCAGTGGGTGGAGCTGGTCTACGAAGGCTTCTTCCACGATCCGCTGAAGGCCGATCTTGAAGCCTTCCTCGCCAGCAGCCAGCGCATGGTCAACGGCGAAGTGGTGTTGGAGACGCGTGGTGGCGTGGTCGATGCGGTGACCGTGCGTTCGCCACACATCCTGCAGGCCAGCGGCGCGACCTATGCGCAGAGCGCGGACTGGGGCGTGGCCGAAGCCGAAGGTTTCATCAGGCTCTACGGCATGAGCAGCAGCCTGTGGGCGGAGGTCAACCGATGACAGGAGCTACGGTGCGCATGGGCGAATGCTGTTTGCTCCTTCTCCCGCTGGCGGGGGAAGGTTGGGATGGGGGTGGTGGCGCGCAGCGCCTGTCCCCACACCACAACCCTTTGCGTCGCCACCCTCACCCTAGCCCTCTCCCGCAGAGCAGGAGAGGGAGCCCTTAAGGGCCATTGCGAACTCAAGAAACGATCATTCAATGACCAATCTGATTTCCGAAACGCTGAAACACCTCGAAGCCTTGGTGTCCTTCGATACCCGAAACGCGCCACGCAATATCGGTACCGGCGGCATCTTCGACTACCTTCGCGAACAGCTACCGGGCTTCCGCATCGAGGTCACCGACTTCGGTGCCGGCGCGGTATCGATGCTGGCGGTGCGCGGCCGTCCGAAGCGGCTGTTCAATGTGCATCTGGATACGGTGCCGTCGTCGGAAGCCTGGAGCGCGGACCCGCTCAAGCTGCGCGTGACGGAGGATCGCGCGATTGGCCTGGGTGCTTGCGACATCAAGGGCGCAGCAGCCTGTCTGGTTGCCGCTGCTACGGTGACGGAAGGGGATGCGGCGTTCCTGTTCAGCACCGACGAAGAGGCCAACGACGCGCGCTGCATTGCGGGCTTTCTCGCCACTGATCACGGCTTCGACGAAGTGATCGTCGCCGAGCCGACCGGCGTGGAAGCGGTGCTGGCGCATCGCGGCATCAGCTCAGTTCGCATGGGTTTTCACGGAAAAGCCGGCCACGCATCATCGGTCGATGCGCGCCAGCAGAGCGCGCTGCATCAGGCCGTTGAGTGGGGTCATGGCGCGTTGGCGCTGGTGGCCGCCGAGGATGCCCAGCGTTTTGGGGGCCTGACCGGCCTGCGTTTCAACATCGGACGCATCGAGGGCGGCATCAAGGCCAACGTGATCGCGCCCTCGGCGGAGCTACGTTTCGGCTTCCGTCCGCTGCCGTCGCAGGACATGGATACGCTGCACGCGCGTTTCCGCGAATTGAATCCTTCGGCGGACTACGAGGAAACCTTTCGTGGTCCGTCGCTGCCGGGTGGCAGCATTGCCGATGCCGAAGAGAAGCGACTGGCCGCCCGCGACCTTGCCGATGAGCTGGGCCTGCCCATTGGCAATGCCGTGGATTTCTGGACCGAGGCCTCGCTGTTCTCGGCGGCCGGCCTGACCGCGCTGGTCTACGGGCCCGGCCACATCGCCCAGGCGCACTCCGCGGATGAGTGGGTGGCGCTGGATCAACTGCAGACCGTTGGCGAGGTCTATCGCCGCATCATGGAGACCGCATGAACGCGCAACTTCAGTCACCGAACATCCTGTCGGGCAACGCAGCCGTGAGTGGTATCGCGGCGAGGGGGACGTTTCCGGCAGGTTTCCGGGATCACTGCCGGAGCCAGCCAGGCCATGCGTGAACTGCGCGGCACCATCGTGCGGCTGCTGTCCAACATGGGCAGCGCCAAGGAAATCCAGCTCTACCTGAAGCGCTTTTCCAAGCTTGACGCGGCGCGCTTTGCCGTGGTCAAGGTCGGCGGCGCGATCCTTCGCGATGACATCGACGCATTGGTGTCGTCGCTGTCGTTCCTGCAGCAGGTCGGCCTGACGCCGATCGTGCTGCACGGGGCCGGTCCGCAGCTCGACGAAGAGCTCCAGTCAGCCGGCATCGAAAAGCAGACCGTCGATGGCCTGCGCGTGACCTCGCCGGAAGCGCTGGCGGTCGTGCGTCGCGTGTTCCAGCAGGCCAACCTGTCGCTTGTTGAGGCGCTGCAGGCGGCGGATGTGCGCGCCACATCGATCAGCTCCGGCGTGTTCGAGAGCGAGCAGATCGATCCGGAAACGCTTGGGCTGGTCGGCAGTGTGGTGGCGATCAATGCGGCACCGATCGAAGCGGCGATCAAGGTTGGTTCCATCCCGATCATCGCCAGTCTCGGCGAAACCGTGGGCGGGCAGATACTCAACATCAATGCAGACTGGGCCGCGAATGAGCTGGTCAAGGCGCTGCAGCCGTACAAGATCATCTTCCTCACCGGCACCGGTGGCCTGCTCGATGGCGATGGCCGCCTGATCGAGTCGATCAACCTGCGTACCGAGTATGACTCGCTGATGCAGCAGTCGTGGCTGCACTCCGGCATGCGGCTGAAGATCGAGCAGATCGCCGAGCTGCTGTCGGCACTGCCGCCGTCGTCGTCGGTGTCGATCACGCGGCCGGATCAATTGGCAAAGGAACTGTTCACGCATCGCGGCTCCGGCACGCTGATCCGTCGTGGCGAGCGGATTCACCGTTTCGACAGTTGGGAGGCCGTGGATCGCGAACGGCTGGCCGAGCTGATCGAATCCAGCTTTGGCCGCAAACTCGTGCCGGACTATTTCGAACGAACCCCGCTGTGGCGCCTGTATGTGTCGGAACACTACCGCGCTGCCATCGTGCTGACCCGAGAGGACGGCGTACCGCACATGGACAAGTTCGCGGTTGCCGATGACGCACAGGGTGAAGGCCTGGGTCGTGCGATCTGGCAGGTGATGAAACAGGAAGTGCGTTCGCTGTTCTGGCGTTCGCGGCGGCGCAACGCAGCCAACGGTTTCTACACCGAGGAATGCGAAGGCGTGCTCAAGGGCGAGCCATGGAACGTCTACTGGTACGGACTGCATGACTTCAACGCGATTCAGAACGCGGTGGCGCATTGCCGCGAGCGGCCGGCCACGCTGATGAATGAAACATCGGTATGCGAGGAGGTTCAGTGAACACCGGGAATCAAGCCCGTGTCGGCATCGTCGGTGCGCGTGGCCATGTCGGCGGCGAATTGATCCCCCTTCTGGCCGCGCACCCGCTGTTCGATCTGGCCTATGTCTCGTCACGCGAACTGGACGGCCAGCGTGTCGCGGATTACATCGATGCGGACGTGGGCGATCTCCGTTACAGCGCGCCGGATCATGTCGACCTGCCATCGCTGAAAGCAGACGCAGTCGTGCTCGCATTGCCCAACGGCAAAGCCGGTCTTTGCGTGGACGCCTTCGATGGCGCTGGCGCTGACCCTGGTTTCCAACAGCCCGTCATCATCGATTTGTCCGCGGACTACCGATTTGACGACGGCTGGTATTACGGCCTGCCGGAGCTGACGCGTAGCCGTTACGATGGCCAGCGACGGATCAGCAATCCGGGCTGCTACGCAACCGCCATGCAGTTGCTGCTGGCACCGATACGCGAATGGCTGGACGGCCCGGCGCAGTGCTTTGGCGTGTCCGGCTATTCCGGTGCCGGCACCACGCCGTCGGACAAGAACAGCGTCGATCTGCTGCGCGACAACCTGATGCCGTATGCGTTGACTGGCCATGTGCATGAGCGCGAGGTGAGCCATCGGTTGAATCATCCGGTGCACTTCATGCCACACGTTGCACCGCATTTCCGTGGCCTGACCATCACTGCGAACATGACGCTGCGTAGCGCCTTCGACGTCGATGCGATCAGGGCGATTTATCGTCAGCGCTACGCGAACGAGCCGCTGATACGCGTACAGGATGATGCGCCGTGGGTCAGCCGCATCGCCAACCGGCATCACACGGAAATCGGCGGCTTCACGCTATCGACCGACGGCAGGCGACTGG
>JAGRJX010000273.1:0-5857 GCA_020442545.1 Lysobacterales bacterium | reverse complement strand
TGAACGCTGCGGCATTCCGGCGGACCAGGAGGTGTTTGCATGAGTGATCTGTTGTGGCAGAAGCCGGGTGTGAAGGTGGACGAGCGCATACAGCACTTCCTCGCTGGCGAGGACGTGATCCTGGATCGCGAGTTTTTCCTGTTCGACATCAAGGCGAGTCGCGCGCACGCGCAAGGCCTGCAACGCATCGGCATCTTGAGCGCCAACGAACTGGCTGGAGTGGATCGCGAACTTTCCCGGCTTGCTGATGACTTCAGGCGTGGCGACTTCATCCTCGACCAGCGCTTCGAGGACGCTCATTCCGCCATCGAGGCGCGTCTGACCGAGCGCCTCGGCGAGACCGGCAAGAAGATCCACGCCGGCCGCTCGCGTAACGACCAGGTGCTGGTTGCCACGCGACTGTGGCTGAAGGATCGGCTGGCGCGGCTGAAGTCGTTGTGTATCGAGTGCGCCGAGGTGGCGCTGGCGCGCGCAGGTGCTGAAGCCACACAGCCATTGCCCGGCTACACGCACCTGCAGCGCGCCGTCGTGTCGTCGGCCGGCATGTGGTGGGCGGCCTGGGCCGAAGGCTTCATCGACGACGCACAGCGAGCTGCCGATACCTTCGGATGGATCGACGCCAATCCACTCGGCAGCGCCGCCGGCTATGGCGTCAATCTGCCGCTGGATCGTGATCACGGCACGCAGGCGCTGGGCTTTGGACGAATGCAGTTGGCGGCGACCTATGCGCAGCTGTCGCGAGGCAAGTTCGAGATGGCGGCCATCGAGGCGCTGGCTTCGGCACTGCTCGACCAGCGTCGACTGGCCTGGGATCTGAGCCTGTTCACCAGCGCGGAGTTCGGCTTTGTGAAGCTACCGGCCGAATACACCACCGGCAGCTCGATCATGCCCAACAAGCGCAATCCCGACGTGATCGAGCTGATGCGCGGCGTTTACGCCAGCGTGGCCGCGGCACGCAGCGAGATCGAGCAGCTGCTGTCCCTGCCGTCCGGTTATCACCGCGACCTGCAGTTCTCCAAGGGCGCCGTCGTCCATGCTTTCAGGCGTGGTCTTGGCGCACTGGAGCTGCTCCCCGATCTGCTGCGCAACCTCGACTGGAACGGCGAACGTATTGCCGCGGCGCTGGAGCCGTCGATGTACGCCACCGATCTCGCGGTGGAGTTGGCACGCGAAGGCTTGCCGTTCCGCGATGCCTATCGCGAGGCAGCGGATCCGTCCCGCTGGGCTGAACGTGATCCGCAAACCAGTCTCGAAGCGCGCGTCTCGCCGGGCGCTGCCGGCGATCTCCGGCTGGACGATCTGAAGGCGCGGTTGGCGGCGCTGACGGACGCCTGACG
This sequence comes from Lysobacterales bacterium, assembly GCA_020442545.1. Classification (GTDB taxonomy): domain Bacteria; phylum Pseudomonadota; class Gammaproteobacteria; order Xanthomonadales; family Xanthomonadaceae; genus JACKOX01. The sequence goes on along the minus strand of JAGRJX010000273.1, from coordinate 4,520 downwards.
GGCGGCGATGTAAAATGACCGGCCCTGAAACCGCCATGACAAGGAAGGCATGAGCCCATCCCCATCGAACGTCCTGGTGCCTGTGCTGCTGTCCGGCGGTAGCGGAACCCGACTCTGGCCGCTGTCGCGGGAGGCGCATCCCAAGCAGTTCCTGCCCCTGTTGGATGACCTGAGCCTGTTGCAGCAGACGGTTAAGCGACTGGAAGGCCTGCCCAACCTCGGCAAGCCCATCGTGGTCTGCAACGAGGCGCACCGCTTCATGGTGGCCGAACAGATGCTGGAAGCCGGTTTCGAGGCCGGGCATATCGTGCTGGAACCAGTGGCGCGCAACACGGCGCCTGCGATTGCGGCAGCCGCGCTGGTTGCGCTGGAGAGCGGCGATGATCCGTTGCTGCTGGTGCTGCCGTCGGATCACCAGATTGCCGATGTCGCCGGTTTCCGTGCAGCGGTGACCGAAGCCTGCTCGGCGGCAGCCGATGGTGCGCTGCTCACCTTCGGCATCGTGCCGACCGCGCCCGAAACCGGCTTCGGTTACATCAAGGCGGCACCGGGCGAGGGCGCGCGTTCGGTCGCGCGGTTCGTCGAAAAGCCGGACGCGGAAACCGCCGCGTCCTACCTGGCCAGCGGCGAGTATTTCTGGAACAGCGGCATGTTCCTGTTCCGCGCATCGGCCTTCATCGCCGAGCTGGCGCGGCACAATCCGGCGATGCTGGAAGCCTGTCGCGCGGCGGTCGTCAATGCGCGTCGCGATCCGGACTTCTGGCGTCTTGATGCCGATGCCTTCGCTGCTTCGCCGTCGGATTCCATCGACTACGCGGTGATGGAGAAGACCGACCACGCCCGTGTGCTGCCGATCGATGTCGGCTGGAACGACGTCGGTTCGTTCACTGCCCTGTGGGAACTGGCCAAGCAGGACGCACAGGGCAACGCGCATCGTGGCGACGTGATCGCGCTGGACTGTCGCAACACCTACGCACACGGCGATCGCCTGATGGCGCTGCTCGGGCTGGACGACGTGATTGTGGTCGATACCGCCGATGCGCTGCTGGTCGCTCATCGCGATTCGGTGCAGCGGGTCAAGGAAATCGTCAGCCAGCTGAAGACCGATGAACGTGGTGAGACGCAACTGCATCGCAAGGTCTACCGACCCTGGGGCAACTACGACTCGGTGGATGCCGCCGAACGCTTCCAGGTCAAGCGCATCACCGTCAAGCCGGGCGCGCGACTGTCACTGCAGATGCATCATCATCGCGCCGAGCACTGGGTGGTGGTACGCGGCACCGCGCGTGTCACGCGCAACGATGACGTATTCGATCTCAACGAGAACGAGTCGACCTTCATTCCGCTGGGCGCCAAGCACCGTCTGGAAAATCCCGGCAGCGAACCGCTGGAGATCATCGAGGTGCAATCCGGCAGCTACCTTGGCGAGGACGACATTGTCCGCTTCGAGGATGTGTATGGACGCGACAGCCAGGGCTGACACGGCCGCCAGCTGGCATGGCAACTAGGGCCTGTTAACGCTACGGAGACGGACAGCGCAACCCGTCGTTCAGATCGAGGTTGGGCCACATTTGGCCGCGCAGGCTGCGGCGTCATCGCTCGATCACTGATCGACATCAGCTCACTTACTTTTCCTTGCATCGTACGCGGCCAAATGTGGCGTGGCCCGTCTCCGTAGCGCTAACAGGCCCTAGCTGTCGCTGCTATCTCCGGTGTCGGCGTCCGGGGCAGTGCTGCGGTTGCGGCGGCTCAGGCTGTTTCCGGCAAGCAGGGTCGCGTTGGCCTCTGTTGAAATCGTCCGCAGGTGCAGATCCTGCTGCGGGAAGGGGATCTCGATGCCGGCGTCGGTCAGGGCGCGATGCAGACGCAGGTTCATGTCGCTGCGGATCTTCACCCATTCGCTGAAATTCGTCGTCCAGGCGCGGATCGAGAAGTCCAGCGAACTGGCGCCGAAGCCACTGAACAGCACGGCCGGTTCGGGCTCGTCGGTGATGCCCGGCGTGGCGCGGATCACTTCCATCATCAGCGCCAGCATCCGTTCGGGATCGGTGCCGTAGGCGACGCCGATGTCGATATCGATGCGGCGGTTCAGGTCCTGCAGCGTCCAGTTGACCAGTTTCTCGGATAGCAGGTTGCCGTTCGGTACCACCACGTCGGCGCCGTCGAAGGTCTTGAGCGCCGTGGAACGCATGCCGATTTCACGGACACGTCCCGTGGTTCCGTCGATCTCGACCACATCGCCGGGTTGCAATGGTCGTTCGAACATCAAAATCAGTCCGGAGACGAAATTATTGACCACGTTCTGCAGGCCAAGGCCGATGCCGACGCCCAGTGCGCCGAGGATGATGGTCAACTGCCCGACCTTGAAGCCGGCGGCCGCCAGCGCAATCAGTACGCCCAGCAGCAGGATGGCGTAGTAGCTCAGCGACGACACGCTGCTGGCGATTCCGCGGGACACGGGCACAGACCGGAAAATCTCGTCACGGAGAATGTGGCGGGTGGTGCGCGCAAGCCAGATCGCGAGCAGCACGGAGAGAATGAAGGTCACCACGTTGCCCAGGCTGATGCTGATTTCGCCGATGCTCAAGCTGTGACCGAGCATTGCCATTACGCCGTGATAGGCCGGCCTCAGTATCCGGAACTCGTTGAGCAGGATCGTGAGCCAGCCAAGCAGCGCGGCGAGGCGGATCAACCGGCTGACGAAGCGGAACACCTGTTCGGCATTGTCGGCAATCAGGCGGAAACGCGATGTTGTGCTCCGGCTCATCCACAGTCGAAGCAGTGATTCCACGACATTTGCGGCGGCGAAGATGGCGAGGCCCACATAGGTGCTGAAGAGGAGCGCGTCGGTAAGCATCACGGCAAGCGAGACGTTGCCGGCCACGTTGGCGACGGCGGCCACCGCAAGGATGGCGCAGGCGATCCAGCCGGCATCGCGGACGATTCGCCGGATGATGTTGGCCGTCTCGCTATCCTCCCTGCGGGTCTTCAGCAGTCGCCAGACGATCAGGCCGATGCCGAAAAGGTCGACCAGCAGGACATAGAGTCGGTAATAGGTTGCATTGGCCAACAGCAGGACGCTGAACAAGTTGAACAGGTACAGTGCAGCGACGATATAGGGCCAGGGACCGAGCAGGCGGAACACGGCTGGCGGCAGCAGGCGGAGCACGGGAACCAGCGCTATGAACAGCGCCAGCTGATGGCGAAGAATCGGTGCGTCAGGCTCCAGCACCAGAACGCTCATCATGACCAACAGCAGCCAGGAGGAAAATGGTCGACGAAGCACCCGCAGCGCGGCGTCGGCGCCGTCAATACTGACGCCGTCGGCATCCGCTATTATCCGTCGGCTGCGCAGGGAAAGAAAGACCAGCGCGACGAGCAGAACCAGAGCGAATCCCTGAATCAGCCGGCTGGTGCCGGCGTTGGCGGCGGAATATTCGGCCAGGAACTCCGACTCAACCGTCATGCCCGCTTTCAGCGAATCGACAGCGCCGTTGTCGTCCGAACCTGCACTCGCATTCCAGATGGGTGGCGAATCCAGCAGCATCAGGCGGCTGTCGGTCTGCGTAATCGCCGCCTCCACCACATCCTGGTTCTTGTGGATTAGCGCTGCCAGTGAATTGGCCCGGCGATTCAGCGCGATCTGTGCATCGAGTGGTTCGGATATGGCTTTTTCGGCGGTGGCAATGCGCGCGAGGACGTCATCAATCTGCTTGCGAAGCGCGGGCGCGAGGTCGTTGTTTTCTGCGGACTCGCGCGTCAGCAGCCAGTTCGCGCGACGCTTGCCGAGCTGCTCGGCATCGTTGGAAATCGACTCGGTGACATGTTTGAGCTGGATGCGCCACGCGGCATACTGACGATCGTAGAAGCGCCATTGCCGCGCCAGGCTTTCCAGGCGGATGACCGGCAGTTTCTGCGCCTGCCGGGCCGAGAGGCTCTTGCCCTGTTTCCTGACGGCGGCTTCCAGGGCATCCAGCCGGGGAACAAGCTCGACGCTCTGATCGCCTTCCGAAGCGCGCTCGATGACATCCTGGGCGAAGCGCTCATCGTCATCGCCACGAAACGGGATCGCCGAGGCTGCAATGGCTTCCGGGGCGGTGGAAACGGCGGCCACCATGCTTCCCGTATCCTGCGCGCCGGCTGGTGCTGTGATGATCAGACCAAGGACAAGCAGGATGCGGCCAGGCGCGTTCCTCATTGTGGACTCCGGGTTTGTCGCGTACAGGTGCGCCGCATTATTCCATCATTCGCGGAAACGCCCTCGTCGCTGCGGAGAAATAGTGCGATCCGCTCAATGTGCGGATAAGAAGAGGCAGTCCTGCGAAAAAAAAACCCGGGCCAAGGCCGGGTTTTTCCAACTCGCGGATTTTGTTGGTCGGGGAGACATGATTCGAACATGCGACCTCTACGTCCCGAACGTAGCGCTCTGCTTGACTGAGGCACCGCCCGAAGGGAAAAGAATTATACCACGGAAAACACAAAGTTCAAGTGCGGTTTCGGCTTGGCTGATGAGCGTCTGG
>JAGRJX010000042.1 GCA_020442545.1 Lysobacterales bacterium | reverse complement strand
GCACTTCCAGCGTGATCTCGGTGCCCTCGACCTTGAGTGCGTCGTACACCTTCGGCACGTCCGTGCGGGAGAACTCGACGTCCACCACCGCACCGATGATCTGAACGATCTTGCCCTGGCTCATTTCTTTTGCTCCGTAAGTGAATCTTGTTCTGGCGACACGCTGGTCGCTTGTTCAACTGTCAAGTGATTCGTGTTTGGTGATTGGTGATTCGTAAGATCGGCTGCCAAATTGACCAAGCGCCATTGCTTCTACCTAACCACCAATCACAGCTCTCAAACTGCCGCCGCGCCGCCGACGATTTCCGAGATTTCCTGGGTAATCGCGGCCTGACGGGCCTTGTTGTAGATCAGGTTCAGTTCGTCGATCAGCTTGCTGGCGTTGTCGGATGCCGACTTCATCGCCACCATGCGCGCGGCATGTTCTGACGCGATGTTTTCGAGCACCGCCTGGTAGGCCAGCGACTCCACGTAGCGGGTCAGCACATCGTCCAGCACGGTGGGCGCATCCGGCTCGTACAGGTAGTCCCAGTCATGCCTGGACTGCTGCTCGTCAGCCGGCGGCAGCGGCAGCAGCTGGTCGACCGTGGGCTTCTGCGACATCGTGTTGACGAAATCGTTGTAGCAGAGGAACACTCGGTCGGCACCGCCGTCGTTGTAGTCGTCCAGCATCACCTTCAGCGGGCCGATCAACTGCTCGACGCGCGGCTGCTCGCCCAGGTGCGTGACCGACGCCACCATGTTGACCTTGAGGCGACGGAAGAAGGTGGTTGCCTTCTGGCCAACGCAGACGAGGTCGATCTCCGCACCCTTGTCACGCCAGGCGCGGATATCATTCAGCACGGTGCGGAACAGGGCGGAGTTGAGACCACCGCACAGCCCGCGATCCGTCGACACCACCACGAAACCCACCCGGTCCACGTCCCCGCGCTCGGTGAGGAAAGGGTGCTTGTATTCCGAATTCGCCTGCGCGATGTGGCCGATCACCTGGCGCATCAGCTTCGCGTAGGGACGCGATGCCTTCATGCGATCCTGCGCCTTGCGGATCTTGGATGCCGAGACCATTTCCAGCGCGCGCGTCACCTTGCGGGTGTTCTGCACGCTCTTGATCTTGGTTTTGATTTCGCGGCCGCCTGCCATGTTCTCTCGCTCGCTTTGCTCGCTCGGGTAAGGGGTGAGAAAGATCGCCTGCTACGCAGGCTCAGGGGTAAGTGAAGACTGCTCTTCGGCTGACTTCTTACTTCCTCACCTTTCTCACTGCTCTTGACTTACCAGCTCTGCTTGAACTCGTTGATGACGGTCTTGAACTGCGACTCGATGTCGTCGTTCCAATCGCCGCTCTGGACAATCTTGTCCTCCAGCGCGCCGTGCGCGTTGCGCAGGTGCGCGTGCAGGCCGTCCTCGAACTCGCCGATGCGGTTCTTCTGCACGTCGTCGAAATAGCCTTCGTTGACGGCGTAGATCGACAGCGCCATCTGCGCGATGTTCATCGGCTCGTACTGGCGCTGCTTCATCAGCTCGGTGACGCGCTCGCCGCGCTCGAGCTGCTTGCGGGTCGACTCGTCGAGGTCCGAAGCGAACTGTGCGAAGGCCGCCAGCTCGCGGTACTGCGCCAGCGCGATACGGATGCCGCCGGACAGCTTCTTCATGATCTTGGTCTGCGCGGCGCCGCCAACGCGGGACACCGAAATACCAGCATTCACCGCCGGGCGGATACCGGCGTTGAACAGGTCGGTTTC
>JAGRJX010000272.1 GCA_020442545.1 Lysobacterales bacterium | reverse complement strand
CAGCGAGTGATCGACGATCAGCTGCGTCGGGACGACGGGATTGACGGCTGCCGGGTCACCGCCCTGGTCGGCAATCGCGTCGCGCAGGCCGGCGAGATCCACCAGCGCGGTCTGGCCAAGAATGTCGTGGCAGACCACGCGCGCCGGGAACCACGGAAAATCGAGGTCACGGCGGCGCTCCACAATCTGGCGCAGGCAATCATCCAGCAGCGCCGGATCGCAGCAGCGCACCAGGTTCTCGGCGTGGATCCGGGCCGTGTAGGACAGGCGGTCCCAGGCGCCTGAGCGGATCGCTTCGACCGCCTCGCGGGCGTCGAAGTAGTCGTGGACGGTGCCGGGCAATGGCTTGCGGTGCTTGCTGTTCATGACGGAATCCCGCTCAGGCGAAACGCCCATTATCGGCCCTGCACGCCGCCCGGGTCACCCGGCGCTCCAGTCATCACCGTGCGACCGGAGAAGAACCCGCCAATGCCGCGCGCCCTCAAGAGCCTTGTCGCGCCAGGCTCACCCCGGCGGACCCGCCCGGCAGACGCCATTCGATCCGCACGGCGGGCCTGCGGTGACGGCGGCAGATGCCTGTCGCGCCCTGCCCTTAGCGGACGTGCCGGCGATAGGCGCCACGCAGTCGCTGCAGCACCTCGTCGAGCAGGCGTGAGTGCGAGGTAGTGGCCAGCCGGTCGAGGCCGGTCAAGATATGGCGGCGACGGGTTGCATCGAGTTTGCTCGCACCCTCGAAGGCCGTCAGCAGGCGTGCGGCCAGCTGCGGATTGTCTCGATCCGCGGCGGCGATGCGCTCCAGAACCCAGGCATAGCCTGCGCCATCGCGACGATGGAAACCCGGCGGGTTGCCGCGAGCGAAGCGGTCGACGATGGATCGGACGCGGTTCGGGTTGTTGGGCAGCCACAGCGGTGAGTCGACCAGCGCCTGGAGCCGATCCAGCGTGTCCTCACGCGGCCGCGTGGCGACCAGCGCCAGCCAGTGATCGGTGCGCAGCGGGTCATCGCCGGCCTTGCTGCGGAAGTCCGTCAACAAGGCATCCGCATCCGCGGCGTCGCGATGGATCAGCGCACGCAGCGCAAACAGCCGTTCGGTCAGCGTGGTGGCGTCGCGATACTGCCTTGCAGCCACCGCATCACCTTCGGCAAGCCGCGACAACAGGGTCAGCCCGGCACCTCGAAGGCGGCGTGCCGCCACCGACGTCGGCGAATACGGCGCCAGGGCATCGTCGCGGAAAGCGCTGCAGGCGGAGGACAGCGGCACTTCCAGCTGGCTGGCAACCGCATCGAGCAGGGCCGCGCGTCGCACCCACAGGCGATCGAAATCCAGCGTCTCGACCTCGTCGGCAATGCGACCAAAATCCGGCGGCGTCAGGCATTCGGCAACAAAGGCAGGATCGGAAAGCGGCAGCGCCAGCAGTTCACGCAGGGCGGCCAGCCAGGCCGATGTGGCAGGCGACGTCAGCGTCTCGTCGCTGAGCAGGAAGTGCAGCCACAATCCCTGTGCGGCTTCCCAGCGACTGAGCGCATCGGTTTCCGCGTGCAGCAGCCGGATGCGGGTAGCGACATCGGCGTCAAAACGCAGCCGCACCGGTGCCGACAGGCCCTGCATGAACGAGGCCAGCGGGGCGGCATCCAGGTTCTCGAAGGTCAGCTCGTGCTGCTCGTCGGTCAACTCGATCAGGCCATCGCGGATCACCGCGTCGCCATCCGGGTCCGCGTCGATCGGCTGGTTATCCGCATCGTAGAGCGCATAGCGCAACGGGATGTGCAGCGGCCCTTCCGCCGCGGCTTCCGCCGCCACCGGATTGCGCTGGTGGATGCGCAGGCGATAGCGGCGGTTGGCGACGTCGTAGTCTCCTTCGATGCGAAGCTCCGGCGTGCCCGCCTGCGCGTACCAGCGCGCGAACTGCGAGAGATCACGGCCACTGGCTTCCGTCATCGCGGCGAGGAAATCCTCAACCGTCGCCGCGCGGCCATCGTTGTCAGCGAAATATCGATCCAGACCGGCGCGGAATGCCGCCTCGCCCAGCAGCGTATGCAGCATGCGCACCACTTCCGCGCCCTTCTCGTACACGGTGACGGTGTAGAAGTTGTCGATGCGCTGGTAGCTGGCTGGCCGCACCGGATGCGCCAGCGGGCCGGCGTCCTCGGCAAACTGCCGCGCCTTCAGCAGGCGCACGTCCTCGATGCGCTTGAGGCCTCGCGAGTGCAGGTCGGCGCTGAATTCCTGGTCGCGGAACACGGTAAGGCCTTCCTTCAGCGACAGCTGGAACCAGTCGCGCAGGGTGACGCGGTTGCCCGACCAGTTGTG
>JAGRJX010000271.1:5397-8981 GCA_020442545.1 Lysobacterales bacterium | reverse complement strand
GCCGGCCAGCATGGCGTGGCTTCCGCCACCGTGGCGGCGCGGCTGGGCCTGGAATGCGTGGTCTACATGGGGGCCGTGGACATCGAGCGGCAGGCGATCAACGTATTCCGCATGAAGCTGCTGGGCGCGACGGTGGTGCCGGTCAGCTCCGGCTCGAAGACGCTGAAGGACGCGCTGAACGAAGCGCTGCGCGACTGGGTGACTAACGTCCACGACACCTTCTACATCATTGGCACCGTGGCCGGTCCGCATCCGTACCCGGCGATGGTGCGCGACTTCAACGCCGTGATCGGTCGCGAGGCGAGGGCACAGATGCAGACGCAGTTCGGCCGCCTGCCGGACGCGCTGGTGGCCTGCGTCGGCGGGGGCAGCAACGCCATTGGTCTGTTCCATCCGTTCCTGAACGACCCCGATGTGAGCATTTTCGGCGCGGAGGCCGCAGGCGACGGCATCGAGACCGGTCGCCACGCGGCGTCACTGAAAGCCGGTCGCCCCGGCGTGCTGCACGGCAACCGCACTTATGTTCTGTGTGACGACGACGGCCAGATCACCGAGACGCATTCGGTATCGGCGGGTCTCGATTACCCTGGCGTCGGCCCCGAGCACGCGTTCCTCAAGGACAGCGGCCGTGCCGAATACGTCGGCGTGACCGACAACGAGGCGTTGGCAGCTTTCCATCGACTGGCGCGCACCGAGGGCATCCTCGCCGCGCTGGAATCCAGCCACGCCGTGGCGCAGGCGATCAAGCTGGCGCAGGACCTGCCAAAGGACGCGCTGATTCTCTGCAACCTGTCCGGCCGCGGTGACAAGGACGTCCACACCATCGCCGCGCGTGAGGGGATTTCGTTGTGAGCACGTCCAACCGCATCGACAACCGCCTTTCCGCGCTGAAGTCAGCAGGCCGCACCGCGCTGGTGCCTTTCATCACCGCCGGTGATCCCGCTATCGAAATCACGGTGCCGGTCATGCACGCGCTGGTCAGCGCCGGTGCCGACATCATCGAGCTGGGCATGCCGTTTTCCGATCCGATGGCGGACGGGCCGACCATCCAACAGTCCAGCGAACGTGCGTTGGCGCGTGGCGTCGGGGTCACGACGGTGCTGCGTATGGTCGCCGACTTCCGTCAAGCTGACGCTGAATCGCCGGTGGTGCTGATGGGCTATCTCAATCCGGTGGAAATCCATGGCATCGAAGCTTTCGTTCGCGAGGCCGCCGAGGCTGGGGTCGATGGCCTGTTGCTGGTCGACAGCCCGCCGGAGGAGTCCGAAGAATTGGGGGTGCTGCTGGAGGCCAGTGGTCTGCACCAGATCCAGCTGGCATCGCCAACCACTTCGGATGAGCGCCTGCGTCTGCTGATGGATTCCTCGCGCGGCTATCTCTACTACGTCTCGCTGTCCGGCGTGACCGGCGCGGGAACGCTCGACCATGCGACGGTCAAGTCGCGCATCGACACGATCCACGCCATTGGTGATCTGCCGGTTGCCGTAGGCTTCGGCGTCAAGGACGCGGCTTCGGCGGCGGCCATCGGCGCCGTTGCCGATGGCGTGGTCATCGGCAGCGCGCTGGTCTCGGTGCTGCATGACGCAGGAACGGGTGGAGCGGCGAAGACGGCGGGCGACTTTCTGGCGCCGATCCGTGCCGCTCTCGACGCCGGCTGAGCGGGCGCCGCGCAAATCGGGCTGATCGAAAGAGGGTCATCGCTTACACTTGTCGTTTCCAGAATTGACGGAGCCGCCATGAGCTGGCTGCAGAAACTCATGCCTTCTCGTATCCGCACCGAGGGCGGCAACAAGCGTAACGTACCCGAAGGCCTGTGGGAGAAGTGCCCGCGCTGCGTGGCGGTGCTGTACCGCCCGGAGCTGGAGCGCAACCTCAACGTGTGCCCGAAGTGTTCGCACCATCTGGCGATCACCGCTCGCGAACGACTGGCTGCTTTCCTTGATCCGGAAAGCGGCAGCGAACTCGGCGCAGCGCTCGGGCCAGCCGACACGCTCAAATTCCGTGACTCCAAGAAGTACGCCGACCGCATCAAGGCCGCGCAAAAGCAGACCGGTGAGCGCGACGCGCTGATCGCCATGTCCGGCGAGCTGAAGGGTCGGCCGATTGTCGCCGCGGCCTTCGAGTTCAAGTTCATGGGTGGTTCGATGGGTTCGGTCGTGGGCGAACGCTTCGCTCTGGCCGCCGAAGCCGCGCTGGAGCGGCGCTGCCCGCTGGTCTGCTTCACCGCCACCGGCGGCGCGCGCATGCAGGAAGGCCTGCTCTCGCTGATGCAGATGGCCAAGACGTCGGCAGTGTTGGGGCGCCTGCGTGCGGCGGGCCTGCCGTACATCGCGGTGTTGACCCATCCAACCACCGGCGGCGTGTCTGCCAGCCTTGGCATGCTCGGCGATCTCAATGTGGCCGAACCGCAGGCCCTGATTGGCTTCGCCGGCCCGCGCGTGATCGAGCAGACTGTCCGTGAAACCTTGCCGGACGGTTTCCAGCGTTCCGAATTCCTGCTCGACCACGGTGCCGTCGACGCGATCATCGACCGCCGTGAAATGCGCGACGAGCTGGCCGCGATGCTGGCGATCCTGTCGCGGCAGCCGGCACCGGCACCGGACCAGCGCAGCGACATCGAGCAGTCCACCGAAGCTCCGGAGCCGCCAGCCGACGCCGTCGGCGCCTGATTCGCGCCTCCTTGTCGAATGCCGTGACGAGCCGTTCCGGCATGGACCGACCGCCGCTGGTCGCGCTGATGGGGCCCACCGCATCCGGCAAGACCGACCTGGCCGTCGCCGCCGGCGAACGTTGGCCGGTAGACATTGTCAGCGTCGATTCGGCGCTGGTCTATCGCGGCATGGACATCGGCAGTGCCAAGCCCGATGCCGAGACGTTGGAACGTGCGCCGCACCGGCTGATCGACATCCGCGAGCCGTGGGAACCGTATTCCGCCGCCGATTTCGCCGAAGATGCTCGGCGACAGATCGCCGAAATCCACGCTGCCGGACGCGTTCCGTTGCTGGTGGGCGGCACCGGCCTGTACTTCCGCGCACTGCTGGATGGCCTGTCGCCGATGCCAGCAGCAGACCTGCAGACTCGCGAAGGCATCGAGTCCGAAGCGGCAGAACGCGGTTGGACTTCGCTGCATGCCGAGCTGGCCGATGTCGATCCCGACGCCGCTGCCCGTATCGGCGAGAACGACGCACAGCGCATCGGTCGGGCTTTGGAGGTATATCGCCTGACTGGTCGTCCGATCAGCGACTGGCAGCGACAATCGACCACCACCAACTCAAATCCGTGGCGGACGCTGAAACTCATCGTCGGCATGGATCGCGCACACCTGCACCAGCGTATCGAGCAGCGTTTTCACCTGATGCTCGATGCCGGTTTTCTTGACGAAGTTCGCCGGCTTCGCGAGGACAGTCGGAACCATGCCGACCTGCCGTCAATGCGCGCCGTCGGCTATCGGCAGGCATGGCGTTATCTCGACGGAGACACGGATCGCGACGCCTTCATCGCCGGAGGCGTGGCCGCCACGCGGCAGCTGTGCAAGCGGCAGGTTACGTGGTTGCGGAAGGAGTTGGACGCTTCTTGGCTTGATG
>JAGRJX010000271.1:3781-5289 GCA_020442545.1 Lysobacterales bacterium | reverse complement strand
CGGCGCTTCCGAGTTCATTTTCTTTGCTTGTCCAAAGAAAACCGAACCAAAAGAAACGACACCCCGCGTCCGCGCCCGGCTTCGCCGGGTTCGTGAGGCGAAGCCGGGGTTTTCGACAATTCATCCGTGAATTGGCGAAAACGCGCGTGCATCCTGCACGCGCCCCTTTGGGCCTTTTCGTCTCCGCCCCACCGCTCCCGAGGGGACCCGAAGAGCACGTCGCTGTTACCCCTTCCCTTGCTTGCAGGGGAAGGTTGGGATGGGGTCGTTCTTGCTCTTGGGTCCCGTGGAAGCGCCGAGTAGCGGAGGTCGAATGCGGCTACCGCCGCATGAGGGGCGGGGAAAGGCGCGCATGTTCGAGACCATGGGCGAGGAGGATAAAGACGAAGCACTGCTTCGTCCCGACGAGCGCCGTAGCCATGGATGGCGAAGGCTGGGCTCTTGCGCTGAAGCTGGATGCGTAAACGCAAAAGGCCGAGTTCGCGCCGGCCTCCGGATTCCGAGCAAGGTAGTCGAACGCGGCTACCGCCGCGTGAGGGGAGACGGCTTCATCGTCGCCGCGCGGACTTCGGCCTCGCGCGACGGCAGTCGCACTCGACTTTCTTTTGGCTACTGTTTCTTTGGACAAGCAAAGAAAAGTAGCTCGGTCGTCGAAGGCGATGTCGAAAGCTCTTGATCCTGAAGCCCAAAAACGCATCCCCACGCTGTCGGGCAAACCCCGCCTCGTGTAGCATGCCCTTGAGTTTCGGCCAATCCGGCCGCAACTCCAGAAAGCCCCGCGCTTTCAATGGCTTTCCGGCGAACTTTGTCCGGGTACCGAATAACAACAACAGATCAGCAGGAGAAAACCATGTCCAAGGGCCAGTCCTTGCAGGACCCGTTTCTGAACGCGCTGCGCCGCGAGCGCATTCCGGTTTCCATCTACCTCGTCAACGGCATCAAGCTGCAGGGCACGGTCGAGTCCTTCGACCAGTTCGTGGTGCTGCTGCGCAATACCGTCAGCCAGATGGTCTACAAGCACGCGATTTCCACCGTCGTGCCCGCGCGCAACGTGCGCATGGGGCAGAGCCCGCACGGTTCGGGCGGCCACGATGATGATCACGGCGGTCACGACGACCAGCACGCCGAGGACTGATGTTCGAGCGATCAAGGCGCGGCGACCGCGCTCTGCTGATACAGCCTTTTGCCCCGGGTAAGGATGATCCGGAGATCCTTGCCGAGTTCGCGGAACTGGCGCGTTCGGCGGGTGCCGATGTGCTGGACACCCTGACGGTGCGCCTGTCTCGCCCGAATCCGGCGCTGTTGATCGGCTCCGGCAAGGCCGAGGAGGCGCGCGATCTGCGCGCGGCGCTGGATGCCGATCTGGTGCTGGTCAACCATCAGCTGACGCCGATTCAGGAGCGCAACCTGGAGAAGCTGCTGGGCTGTCGCGTGGTGGATCGCACCGGGTTGATCCTCGATATCTTCGCGCAGCGCGCGCAGAGCCACGAGGGCAAGCTGCAGGTCGA
>JAGRJX010000271.1:0-3695 GCA_020442545.1 Lysobacterales bacterium | reverse complement strand
GAAACCCAGCTGGAAACCGACCGTCGATTGCTCGCCGAGCGCGTGAAGGCGTTGAAGCGACGCCTGGAGAAAGTCGAAGTGCAGCGCGGCCAGTCGCGTCGCTCGCGTCTGCGCGGAAAGCAGCCGCGTGTCGCGCTGGTGGGCTACACCAACGCCGGCAAATCGACGCTGTTCAATGCGCTTTCCGGCGCGACGGCTTATGCGGCCGATCAGCTGTTCGCCACCCTGGATCCAACGGTGCGGCGCATCGAAGGCCAGCCCGGCGGCACAATCCTGCTATCGGACACGGTCGGCTTCGTGCGCGACCTGCCGCACGATCTGGTCGCCGCCTTCCGCTCCACGCTGTCCGAGGCGCGCGATGCCGACCTGCTGCTGCACGTCGTTGACGCATCCGACCCGCTGCGTGACGAACGCATTGATCAGGTCAACGCGGTGCTGGAGGAAGTCGGCGCAGGCGACCTGCCGCAGCTGATGGTGTTCAACAAGATTGATCGTATCGATGGCGCTGAACCGCGCGTCGATGGCGGGCCGGAAAGGCCGGAACGCGTCTGGATTTCGGCGCGAGATGGCGCTGGGCTGGCGTTGCTCGGCGAGGCGATGGCCGAGCGCTGCATCGAACAGCGCATTCGCCGCACGGTGTCGCTGTCCCCGGCAGCGGGTCGCGTCCGGGCACGCCTGTTTGAAGCGGGGGCTGTGGTCAGCGAAGCCTGCGACGATGCCGGCTGGCGGCTGCAGCTGGATTTGCCGACGGCGCTGGCACGGCAACTCTGCGCCGGTGAGGACGCCGGTGCCCGGGAGCTGGGACAGCAGCTGCTGGCCACGTCCTGAGGCAGCATCCACTACAATCCACGGTCCGGATCGGCGACCCGCTTCGCGCGGACCTCGAATCATGAATCACAAACCACGGAGCAGACATGGCCTGGAATGAGCCTGGCGGCAGCAGGAACCCACCACCCGGACGCGGTGGCGGTGACGACGTCGAAGCCTTTCTGAATCGCCTCAAGGAAAACCTCGGGCGCATGTTCGGCGGTGGCGACAGCGGTCGCGGCGGCAGCAGAAAAGGAAGCGGAAACGGTGGGTTCGGGCTGCTCATCGTCGGCGTACTGCTGCTGTGGCTGCTATTCGACAGCGTGCAGCTGATCGACGAACGCGAGAACGGCGTGGTGCTTCGTTTCGGCAAGGCCGAGCGGATCATGACGGCGGGCGCCAACTTCAAGTTGCCACGACCGATCGAGCGCGTGGTGGTGGTCGACGTCGGCCAGATCCGCTCCAGCTCTGATCAGGTGCGCATGCTCACCAAGGACGAGAACATCGTCGATATCGAGTTCAACGTGCAGTACCAGGTCACCGATCCGGAACTGTTCCTGTTCGGTTCGCGTGATCCGGAAACCACGCTCAAGGCGGCTGCCGAAAGCGCCGTGCGTGAGGTAATGGGCAACACCGAGATGGACGAGATCCTGACCGGTCAGCGCGACCAGTTGGCCGCCAGTTCCTCGACCAAGCTGCAGGAGTCGCTGAATCACTACCGCACCGGCCTGTCGGTGACCCAGTTCAACATCCAGAATGCGCGTCCGCCGCAGGAAGTGAAGGACGCCTTTGACGATGCCATCACCGCCCGTGAGGACAAGCAGCGCATCGAGAACGAAGCGCGGGCCTACGCCAGCAAGGTAGTCCCTGAGGCGCGTGGCGACGCGGCGCGCGTGCGCGAAGAGGCTGAAGGCTACAAGGCCGCCAAGATTGCACAGGCCGAAGGTGATGCCAGGCGCTTCAGCCTGCTGCTCGACGAATACCGCAAGGCGCCGGAAATCACCCGTCGCCGCCTGTATCTGGAAACCATGCAGGACGTGCTGGCCGCCAATCCAAAGGTGCTGGTGGACGACAGCAACGGCAACAACGTGATCTACCTGCCGGGTCCTTCCGCGGCAGGTTCGGCCGTGCGTGACGCGGTTCGTCGCGGACTGGACACGCTTCCGGCCGTCCAGCAGGCGGGACCATCCCGCAATGAGCGTAGTTCGTCGCGTGCTTCCGGCCGCAGTGATCGACAGCCGCGTGGAGGAGCCCGCTGATGCGTAACCTGAGTCTGATCATCATCGCCGTGGTTGTCATCGTGCTGCTTAACGGCCTGTTCGTGGTGCGCCAGAACGAAGTGGGCGTGCTGTTCCAGCTGCAGAAGGTGGTGCGCAGCGACATCGAGCCCGGCCTGCACTTCAAGATTCCCTTTGTGCAGCGTGCGCAGGTGTTCGACCGCCGCATCCTGACCCTGGACTCGCAGCCCGAACCCTACCTGACGAACGAGAAGAAGGACGTCAACGTCGACTTCTTCGCCAAGTGGCGGATCACCGACGCCGTGGCCTTTTACCGCGCAACCCAGGGCGGCAGCGAAGAGCGTGCGCTGAACCGCCTGAATCCGATCGTCAAGGAAGCGCTGCGCAACCTGATCAATCAGCGCAATCTGCGCGACGTGGTGGCCAGCGAGCGCACCAACCTGTCCGAAGCGCTGGTCGACGTGGCCAATGAAGCCACCGGTAAGCTCGGTATCGAAATTGTCGACATTCGCATCAAGCGTCTGGATCTGCCGGACCGCGTCAGCAATTCGGTGTTCGAGCGTATGCGCGCCGAGCGCAAGGAAGTGGCCAACGAACTGCGCTCGCAGGGTGCCGAGGCGGGTGAGCGGATCCAGGCCACGGCCGATCGCGAGCGCCGGGTGCTGCTGGCCGAGGCGGAGCGCGACGCACAGACGCTACGCGGTGAGGGTGACGCCAAGGCCACCGAGGTTTACGCCGCCGCCTTCGGCCGTGACCCGGAGTTCTACGCCTTCAACCGCTCGCTGGAGGCCTATCGTGAGGCTTTCCGCAATGGTGACGACGTGATGGTGCTGGATCCGAAGTCCGAGTTCTTCCGCTACTTCCGCGACACCTCGCAGAACGGTTCGCGCTGAGGTCGGACGTGATGGACACGTTGTGGGCGGCACTCTGCCTGGTCGCGGTGCTGGAAGGACTGCTGCTGTTTGCCGCGCCCGACGCCTGGAAGCGCATGGTCGAACAGGCCGTGCAGATGGAGAGCCGCCAGCTTCGTGCGGTTGGCGGCCTGGTGATGCTGCTGGGGCTGATCTGCCTGCACATCGTCCACTGACGCGCGGACGGAACACGGCTGGCGACGATTGCCGGTTCGCGCGACAATAGCGGCACAATCCCGAATCCCGCGCGGCTCGTTCCGCGCGGGTTTTTCATGTGTTCAAGCAGCAATAGTGTCAGCGGGTAGCGATTCAAACGGTTTTCGATCCTTCTCCCGTCGGGAGAAGGTGCCCGCAGGGCGGATGAGGGTGCGCGAAGAGCGCATATCAACGATTGCGGCGACTTCTGATACCGCGCGATGCCCGAACCCTCACCCCAACCCCTCTCCCGAAGGGCGAGGGGAAAAACAAGTATTGAAGAATTCTGGAGCGGTAGAGATGAGTCAGTCGGTAGTGGTGCTGGGCGCGCAGTGGGGGCGAGCGGTGGCTACCGCCGCCGGGAGCGCCGCAGGCAGGATGCCGGAGGCCGGCCGACTTGATAAGGCAGGAAGCCGAGTCTAGTCGGTGACGTCGCGCCACGAAGCGCGGTTCGATGTACAACAACGTTTGAAGCAATCTGGAGCGGTAGAGATGGGTCAGTCGGTAGTGGTGCTGGGCGCGCAGTGGGGCGACGAGGGCAAGG
>JAGRJX010000270.1 GCA_020442545.1 Lysobacterales bacterium | reverse complement strand
CTGGACACACCCGAGAAGATCACCGGTCGTGCCACCTTCGGTATGGACGTGCAGTTCGACGGCCTGAAAACCGCGCTGGTGGCGCGCTCGCCGGTATATGGCGGCAGCGTGAAGTCGGTCGATGACCGCGCCGCCAAGGCGGTTCCCGGCGTGCGCAAGATCGTGCAGGTGCCGAGTGGCGTCGCCGTGGTCGCCGATCATTTCTGGGCGGCGAAGAAGGGCCGCGATGCGCTGAAGATCGACTGGGACGCCGGCCCCAATGCCGGCCTCGACACCGCAATACTTCGCGAAACCTTCCGCAAGACCGCGCAAACCGATGGCCCGGTCGCGTCCACCGCCGGCGACGCCAGCGCCGCAATGAAGGATGCCAAGCAGACCATCGAGGCCGAGTACAACGTGCCCTACCTCGCCCACGCGCCGATGGAGCCGCTGAACGCCACCGTGAAGATCGACGCCGACGGCTGCGAGATCTGGACCGGCACGCAGTTCCAGCAGTTCGACCAGATGGCCGCTGCGCGCATCACCGGCCTGCCGGTGGAGAAGGTCAAGCTGCACACCATGTTCCTCGGCGGCGGCTTCGGTCGTCGCGCGAATCCCGCCTCGGACTTCGTCAGCGAAGCCGTGGCAGTCGCGAAGGCTGCCGGCATGCCGGTGAAGACGGTGTGGACGCGCGAAGACGACATGCACGGCGCGTATTACCGCCCTATGTTCCTGCAGACCGCGAAGATCGGCCTCGACGCCGACGGCATGCCCATCGCCTGGCAGCAGGCGCTGGTCGGCCAGTCGATCATGAAGGGCACGCCGTTCGAACCGTTCTCGATCAAGGATGGCGTGGACAGCAGCTCGGTCGAGGGCGTCGCCGATTCGCCGTACATGAAAGGCGTCGCCAATCACCACGTCACCACGCATTCGCCGGATATCCAGCTACCGGTGCTGTGGTGGCGCTCGGTGGGCCACAGCGTCAACGCCTTCGTGATGGAAAGCCTGGTCGACGAGCTGGCGCACGCAAGCGGCAAGGACCCGGTGGCCTATCGGCGCACGCTGCTGGCCGAACACCCGCGCCATCTGGCCGCGCTGAATCTGGCGGTGGAGAAAGCCGGTTGGGATACACCGGTGGCGGAAGGCCGCGCGCGCGGCGTTGCCGTGCACGAATCCTTTGGCAGCGTGGTCGCCCAGGTGGCGGAAGTGTCGGTGGACAAGGGCAGCATCCGCGTCCACAAGGTCACCTGCGCCATCGACTGCGGTACGGCGGTCAATCCCGAAGGCATCGCCGCGCAGATGGAATCCGGCATCGCCTTTGGTCTCAGCGCCGCCCTGCACAGCCAGCTGAGCTTCAAGGACGGCAAGGTGCAGGAATCCAACTTCCACGACTACATCGTGCTGCGCCTGGGCGAGATGCCGGCCGTAGACGTGCATATCGTGCCCAGCGAGGCGCCGCCCAGCGGCGTCGGCGAGCCCGGCACGCCGCCGATCGCACCGGCCGTGGCCAACGCGGTGTTCGCGCTGAACGGCAAGCGACTGCGCTCGCTGCCCATGACGTTGCCGGGCTGACGCAGACACACCCGAACGCGCATTCCTTGCGGCCGACCTCGGTGAGAGGGCGGCCGTTGCGCGATAATGCGCGACTGTTTTCGCCCAAGTGGTCGTCATGTCCGCCGATAAACCCAGCTATCGCGCCCTGTTCAAGCCCAAGCTGCTGACGGTGCTGCGCGAAGGTTACGGGCTGGCGGACCTGCAGCGTGACGCGCTGGCCGGCCTGACTGTCGCCGTGGTTGCGCTGCCGCTATCGATGGCGCTGGCCATCGCCAGCGGCTCCAATCCGGGCACCGGCCTGACCACGGCCATCGTCGCCGGACTGATCGTCTCGCTGTTCGGCGGATCGCGATTCCAGATCGCCGGACCCACCGGCGCCTTCATCCCGGTGGTCTACGCGGTGATCCAGCACCACGGCATGGACGGCCTGCTGCTGGCCACGGCGATGGCCGGGCTGATCCTGATGGCGGCGGCGCTGATGAAGGTCGGCACGCTGATGAAATACATCCCGCAGCCGCTGATTACCGGCTTCACCGCCGGCATCGCGGTGATCATCTTCAGCAGCCAGCTCAACGATTTCTTCGGCCTCGGCCTGCCGGACCTGCCAGCCGAATTCGTGCCCAAGGTACAGGCGCTGGCAGGTGGATTCGGATCGGTGAATGTCTGGGCCACCAGCATCGCCGCCGGCAGCATGCTGCTGATCTTCGGCCTGCGCCGCTTTTCGCCGCGCGCGCCAGGCTTCCTGATCGCCGTGGTGCTGGCCTCGCTGCTGGTGGCGATTTTCAAGCTGCCGGTGGATACCATCGGCTCACGCTTCGGCGAGCTGCCAAGCTCCTTGCCGCTGCCGTCGCTGCCGACCGCGTCGTGGCAGCGCATCGTGGAAATGCTGCCGGCCGCACTGACCATCGCCTTCCTCGGCGGCATGGAGTCACTGCTCTCCGCGGTGGTCGCCGACGGCATGACCGGCGGCCGCCATCGCAGCAATGCCGAACTGCTGGCGCAGGGCGGCGCCAACGTCGTCAGCGCGCTGTTCGCCGGCCTGCCGGCCACCGGCGCCATTGCCCGCACCGCCACCAACATCCGCTCCGGCGGCCGCAGCCCGGTGGCCGGAGCGCTGCATTCGGTGTTCATCCTGGTGTTCGTGCTGGGCGCGGCGCGCCTCGCCGCCTACGTGCCGCTGCCGGCACTGGCCGGCGTGCTGATGGTGGTGGCGTGGAACATGAGCGAACGCGAACACTTCCGCCACACGTTGTCGGCGCCGATGGGTGACCGCCTGGTGCTGCTGGTGACCTTCGCACTGACCGTGCTGGTCGACCTGACCATCGCCATTGAGGTCGGCATGGTGATCGCCGCCTTCTCGTTCATGCACCGCATGTCGGAAGTGGTCGAGGTCAGCTCCGGCGTGCGCCTGATTGACGAGGCCGAAGACGAAACCGAGGAAGACGTCGAGCAGGGCCAGCGCGCCATCCTGCCGGCCGGCGTCGAGGCCTTCCGCATCAGCGGCCCGCTGTTCTTCGGCGCGGCCAGCCGGCTGGACACGGTGCTGGATCGCTTCAGCCGCCCGCCGCCGGTGTTCATTCTGCGCATGGGGCTGGTGCCGATCATCGACGCCAGCGGCGTGCATTCGCTGAGGTCGCTGGCTGAACGCTGCCGGCGTCAGGGTACGGCGTTGATCGTCTCCGGCCTGCGCAGGCAGCCGCAGCAGGTGCTGCGCGACATGCGCATCGTCGAACGCGAAGACGAACTGCATTTCGTCGGCGACTTCAACGACGCCTGTGTGCTGGCCGAACGCCTGGTCAGCGAAACGCACGCCATGGTGGCGTCTGCCAGCTGAGTTCCGTCGCTGCAAGGACTACTGGATCAGGGCAGCCACTGGATCAGATCCACCTGTCGCGACGCCGTGTAATAGAGCAGGCCAAAGTGGCCGCAGGCGCAGGTCGCGCTGCTGGCGGCATCAGGAGCGGGTTCAGCGCACGCGCCAGGCCCGGACAAGTACATCCAGCTCCGGATCGCCAAACAAAAAGCCCGCCATGCAGGCGGGCTTTCCGGAAAGATGACCTGGCCGATCCGTGGCCAGGCCAACAAGACCTCGTCCATTTCTGGATCCCCGCTTGCGCGAGGACAAGGCATCGGCTTGCGCCGCTACCTCACTTGATCTTGCCTTCCTTGTACATCACGTGCTTGCGGATGACGGGATCGTACTTCTTGATTTCCATCTTGTTCGGCGTGTTCTTCT
>JAGRJX010000269.1 GCA_020442545.1 Lysobacterales bacterium | reverse complement strand
GAAGGCCTGGAAGATGAAGCCGATCTCGCGATTGCGGATGCGCGCGCGCTCGGCGGCCGAGATGTCGGCCACCGGCACGCCGTTGAGGCTGTAGCTGCCGCCGCTGGGCGTATCGAGCAGACCGAGGATCGACAGCAGCGTCGACTTGCCGCAGCCCGACGGCCCGGTGATCGACACATAGTCGCCGCGATCAATGGCGAAGTGCACGCCGGACAGCGCGTGGGTTTCGACTTCATCGGTGTAGAAGATCTTGCTGATATCGTCCATCTTCAGCAGCGTGTGCTGCGCGTGGATGGCGGTGTCGGTCTGGCTGCTCATGGTCGATCCTGTTGGCGTTTTTCGTTGCTTCGAGATTTGGTTGGGGAAACCGGCTGCCCTGCTCAGTCGAGACGGAGGCGGTCGTAGCGATCCCATTGCGAGGTGTCGGATAGGACGATGCGGTCGCCCGGCTTCAGGCCGCGCCGGATCTCGATCAGGCTGACCGAAGCGCGCCCGAGCTGTACCGGCACGCGCCGGGCGCTGCTGCCCGATTCGTCGAGCAGGAACAGGCGCACTTCGCTGTCCGGCTGGCCGAAGGCGGGACGGCCGACATAGAGCACGTCTTCGAGCTTCTCCAGCTCGATGGTGCCGTCGACGCTGAGGTCGGGACGGGCGCCGGCAGGCAGATCACCAGTCAGTTCGACATCGACCTGCACCGCGCCGTTGACTACGGCCGGATCAATGCGCTGCACGCGCCCTTCGACCACGCCGTTGCGCGTGTCGATGCGCGCGGCCTGGCCGATCACCACGTCCTTCATCTGGGTTTCCGGGATGCGCAGCTCCGCGCGCAGCTGATCCGGCTTGGCGACGCGCGCCAGCTGACTCCCGGGCGCGATCTGCTGGCCTTCTTCCACCGGCACCTGCTGCAGCACACCGCTGATGCCGGCCTTCACCGCCAGCGCTTCGACCTGTCGACGGCGCAGCGCGGCGGTGCCGGCCAGCTGGTCGACGCGGGCACGGTCAGCGGCAAGCTGCGAATCGATGGTGCTTCGAAATTTCTGGATTCGCTCCTGCTCGATGTCGAGGCGCACCTTCTTCTGGTTGGCGGCGAGCTCGGAGCGACGGTACTGGATGCGCGGAATAATGCCCTTGTCGGCAAGCTCCTTCTCCGCGTCCATCTGCAGGCGCGCGGACTCGTAGTCGGCCTCGACGCTGGCCAGGTTGGCCTTCTGGTCGAGCAACTGGCTCTCCAGGCTCATGCGCTTGGCTTCGAGGTCTGCCTTGGCGGCGGTCAGCGCGGCGTCGGCAGCCAGCTGCTGCTCTATCACCTCCGGATTGCTGAGTTCGAGGATCACCGTGTCCGCCTCCACCCGCGCTCCCGGTCTGACCAGGATGCGTTCAACGTTGGCGCTGGTTTCCGCACTGATCCAGCGGATCTCGGTCGGCACCAGCGTGCCGGGACCGCGCACCTCTCGCAGCAGCTCGCCGCGCTTCACGGTGTCGATCCACAGGCTGGCGCGCTCCACGCTGGGCGCGGCCGGCTCCAGCCGGGCCACCAGCATGATCACTGCCGCCAGCGCCAGGGCGCCGAACAGGCCGAAGCCGATCTGGCGACGGCGCTTCTTCTGCTTGAGGTCTTCGCGTTTGATGTCCATGCCAGTGACAAAGCAAAGGCCGTGCCACAACCATGAAACTCATCCATGTCACTGTTTTCATTGCCTGTTCCGCACAATACGGAGCCGCCTCCGTCGCCGGTCTGTGCGTTTGCGAACGCCGATCCACGGATACGGACAGCGGCCACGGCGCGGCAACCACGATCGCTACCCATCCCCTCCGCAACCATGGCCATGGCGGCTGCCGGCTGTACCGGTCAACGTCAAACTGCTCGCTATGTCCTTGGTTTTCCGGCATTTGCGGAGTAGGCTCGACCGAATTGTCGCCGGGAACATCCTGGAAGAGTTTCTATGCGCCCCGTTTTACTGGTCGAGGCTTCCGTCACTCGTCGCCGCGCGGCATCCACCGTGCTGGCGCAGCAGGGCTTTGCAACAACGGCGCTGGCCTCGCATGAGCAGGCCTATGATGTCCTGCAGCGACACCTGACCAGCGCCAATCGCTTCGAAGGCGTGGTGCTGGGCTGGCCGGAGTACAGCGACGGCGTCGCCGAGGATGTGTTCGGACTCCTGCACAGCGATGCTTTCGAGCATCTGCCGGTGCTGATCCTCGCCGACCACAACGACGAATCGGCGGCCAACTGGCGGTTGACCCGACCACGCACCGGCCTGCTGCTGTGGGGCGACTACCAGGAAGCCGGCGCCGCGCTGGAGCAGCTGCTGCGCCCGCCCGAACGTGGTGAACTGCCCACCCCAAAGGCACCGTCCGCCACGTTGCGCATTCTTCTGGTCGACGACTCCGCGACGGTTCGGGCCGGATTCTCAAGGCTGCTTTGCCGCAGCGGGTATGAAGTCGAGACTGCAACCTCGGTTGCCGAAGGACTGGAAGCCGCGCGCGCCGGCGCGTTCGACATCGCCATCGTCGACTACTACATGCCCGAAGCCAACGGCACCGAATTGATTGCCCGTCTGCGCGAGCAGCCGGAAACCTCGGAGATGCTCACGGCAATCATCACCGGCACCTATTCCGACGCCGTGATCCGCGAGTCGCTGGCGCTGGGCGCGGTGGAATGCCTGTTCAAGAGCGAAGCCAGGGAGCTGTTCCTCGCCCGCCTCGCCTCGCTGGCACGCACCGTCAACAACCGCAAGGCCATCGACGCCGAGCGCCGTCGCCTGCAGGGCATCCTGAGTTCGGTCGGCGACGGCGTGTACGGCGTGGACGAAGCCGGCGTCATTCAGTTCATCAACCCGGCCGCCCTGGACCTGCTTGGCTATTCGCAGACCCGCGAGCTGATCGGCCATCGTGCCTTCGACTGTTTTCACGGCGCCGATGAACACGGCGCGACCCTGCAACGAGAGGACTCCTTCCTCGACCAGTGCTATGCCAATGGCGAGGCCGTCCCCAACTGGCAGGGCGTGTTCTGGACCGCCGCCCGACGCTCGCTACCGGTCGAGTGCACGGTGTATCCGATGACCGTCGACGGTCAGCGCACTGGTTCAGTGGTGGCTTTCCGGGATGTCTCGGCGCGACGCATGCTGGAGGAAGAACTGCGCTGGCAGGCCGAGCACGATGCGCTGACCAAGCTGCACAACCGCGGCTGGTTCGAAGCACAGCTCGAGAAGGAACTGATCCGCCTCAAGCGCTCCGAGCAGAGTTCGCTACTGCTGTTCGTCGATCTCGATCGCTTCAAATACATCAACGATACCGCCGGACACAGCGCCGGTGATCAGCTGCTCTGCGAGGTCAGCAACCGCCTGCGCTCGCGCCTGCGCGGCTCCGACCATCTGGCGCGGATGGGCGGCGACGAATACGCGCTGATTCTGCGCAACGTCAACGTCGGCGACATCGAGAGCATTGCTGACGGCTTCCGCCAGACACTGACCGCGTCGCCCTTCGTGCACGCCGGCAAGAGCTACCGCATCACCCTGTCGATTGGGGTGGCGAGAATGGACTCGCACACCGAATCCATGACCGAAGCGATGGCGCATGCCGACATCGCCTGCCACATGGCCAAGCGATCCGGCCGCAACTGCACGCACATCTACACCGAGGAAAGCGGGCGCAAGGCGGCGCTGGACGTCGATCTCGGCTGGTCGGCGCGCATCGAGGATGCGCTTCGCAACGACCGCTTCTCACTGGCCTTCCAGCCCATCGTCCCGCTCAACGGACTGGAAGAGGAGGAAGAGCTGCGCACCGACGACCCGCATCTCTGGCTGCGTCAGCTGCAGCGAAATCCCGAACTGCCGGCGATGTTCGAGGTGCTGCTGCGCCTTCGCGACGCGCAAGGCGACCTGATCTCGCCTCACGCCTTCCTGCCCAGCGCCGAACGTTTCAGCATGATGCCGGACATCGACCGCTGGGTGGTTGACCGCTCACTGCGCGTCGCACGCAAGGCCGTCAACGCTCCACGACCGGTGGTACTGACCATCAACCTGTCGGCGGACACGCTTGGAAGCGACGGCTTTGCCGGTTTTGTGATCACCAAGCTCGTGGAACACAACGTCAGCCCGGAGCACCTGATTTTCGAAGTCACCGAATCGCGGGCCATCCAGGACATGAGCGCCGTACAACAGGCGCTACACGACCTGCGTCAGCACGGCTGCCGCATCGCCGTCGACGACTTCGGCACCGGATTTTCCACCTTCGCCTACCTGAAGCAGCTCGAGGCCGACATCCTCAAGCTCGATGGCTCTTTGACGCAGGGATTGCCAGACGACCCGCTCGACCGAACCATCGTCGCCGCACTGACCAGCATCGCCGAGACCGCCGGCAAGCAAACCATCGCCGAATACGTGGAGGACGGCCGCGTGCTGATGTCCCTGTACGAATGCGGCGTCGACTATGCCCAGGGCAACGCGCTGGGCACGCCGCAGATCAAGCTGGAATTGCCGGCGTCGCTGGCGCCCCGGGACGACAGCCGCTCGGACGACCGGAAAGGCGACGCCATCGGTTTCTAGTGCCGCTGCGCGTGGCGCGTTTGGCGTGCACAATGCGCGCATGCCCCATTCTCGATCCAACACCACTTTCCTCTGGTACGACCTCGAAACCTTCGGCCTTGATGCACGACGCACGCGCATCGCGCAGTTCGCGGCGCAGCGCACCGATGAAAACCTGAACCCGCTGGGTGAGCCGGTCATGCTGTTCTGCCATCCGGCCGATGACCTGCTGCCCTCCCCCGCCTCGGTACTGCTGACCGGCATCACGCCGCAGCAATGCCGGCACGAGGGCGTGAACGAGGCCGAATTCGCCGCGCGCATCTTCGAGCTGATGGCGCAGCCGCAGACCTGTACTGCCGGCTACAACAGCCTGCGCTTCGACGACACGCACATCCGTTTCCTGTTCTACCGCAACTTCTTCGACGCCTACGAGCGCGAGTGGCGCGGTGGCAATTCACGCTGGGACATCCTCGACCTGATGCGCCTGACCTGCGCGCTGCGGCCGGATGGCATCGAATGGCCAATGCACGACGATGGCCGTCTGTCGTTCAAGCTGGAACACTTAGCCAGAGCCAACGGCCTGCTGCACGAACAGGCGCATGACGCGACGTCCGACGTGCTGGCCACCATCGCGCTGGCGCGCAAGGTGAAGGATGCGCAGCCGCGACTGTTCGACTATTACCTCGGTTTCCGCGACAAGCGTCGTGCGTTGACGCTGCTCGACTACGCCAACCAGACACCGGTGCTGCACGTTTCCGGCCGCTTCCCGGTCGAGCGCTACTGCGCGGCGCCGATACTGCCGCTGACGCCGCATCCGCAGATCGGCAACCGCATCATCTGCGTGGATCTTTCACAGGATGTCGAAGCGCTGATCAACGCCAGCGCCCAGGACATCGCCGAGCGCCGCTTCGTCGCCCGCGCCGACCTGCCCGAGGGCGAGGAACGCCACCCGATCAAGGAAGTCCACGCCAATCGCTGCCCGGCGCTGGTGTCGATGGATCACCTGCGCGACACCGAGCGCGAGCGGCTGCAGCTCGATCCCGATCAGATCGCACGACGCGTCGAACAGCTGGTGAAAGCGACAGACCTGCCCGATCGGCTTCGACAAGCCTTTGCCATGGAGGCATTGCGCGGCGACAACGATCCCGACGCCGCGCTCTACGACGGTTTCGTGCCGGATGGCGACAAGCGCCGCTTTCCGGATGTCCGCAGTGCGCGGCCGGATGCATTGCCGAAATTCGGATCCCAGCTCAGTGATCCACGTCTTCGCGAACTGCTGTTCCGCTACCAGGCGCGCAACTGGCCCGAATCACTGGACACCGCCCAGCAGCAGCGCTGGGACGACTACCGCCGCCAGCGTCTGCGCGACGACACGCTGGCCGAGCAGAGCCTTGCGGACTTCCATGCGGAAATCGCCGCGCTGCGAGGACAATCCGAGGCTGGGCGCGAACAAACCCTGCTGGATGCGCTAGAAGACTGGGCGTGCCCCCTCGATGACCTGATGCATGTCCGCGCGGCTGATGGAGATTCGCCCTGAGTACCACGCCTTTGGATCGCCGCGGCCTGGTCGCTGCCAGCATCGCCTTCGTTATCTGGGGACTGATGCCGCTGTACTGGCACTTACTGAAGGCCGTGCCGTCGCTGCAGATCATCACCCATCGCATCGTCTGGAGCACACTGCTGGTCGTCGGCTGGCTGCTGTGGCGGCACGGCCGCGGCTGGCTTCGGCAAACGCTGCAACAGCCACGCGCCGCGTGGATGCTGGCGCTGTCCGGCCTGTTCATCGCCTTGAACTGGGGCCTGTACATCTGGGCGGTGAATGCCGGGCATGTCATCGAAACCAGTCTCGGCTATTTCATCAATCCGCTGCTCAACGTGGTGCTCGGCGTGGCGGTGCTGGGCGAGCGGCTGAATCGCGCGCAGTGGGTGTCGATCGCCATCGCCACCTCCGGCGTGCTGTGGCTGACATTCAACTACGGCAACTTCCCCTGGATCGCACTGGCGCTGGCCTGCTCCTTCGGCATCTATGGTCTGATCCGCAAGCTGGTCGCCGTGCCGCCAGTGCGCGGCCTGGGTGTGGAAAGCCTGTACCTGTTCCTGCCGGCGCTCGGCTTCCTGATCTGGAGCGAGCTGAACGGCGCTGGTGGCTTTGCTGCCTCCAGCGCGTCGGGCGGCTGGGGCATGATGGCCGCCATACTGCTGATCATTGGTGGCGCGCTCAGCGCCATTCCGCTGATCGCCTACGCCGACGCGGTGCGCCGCATCCCGTTCTCCCTGGTCGGCCTCATGCAGTACATCGCACCCACCCTGCAGCTGCTGTGTGGCGTGCTGGTTCTTGGCGAACCCTTCGGCAGCGAGCGCATGATCGGTTTCACTCTGATCTGGATCGCGCTGGCGATATTCGCGACCGACGGCTTCCTGCGCGCGCGGCGGCGACCTGTGGTCTTGCCAGCTGCATGACCACAACGAAGGTCTGCCTTCACGACAGACTCGCGCGAGCCGGCCTGAGTTGAGAGCATGCCCATACGATTTCCCGTCCGTCCCTGGTCGACTCAGGGTCGACTCACCGAGCCCCATCGCCGACCGGATCCCACGATGAGCCGCTACTTCACGCCCGACACCTTCAGGTTCCTCAACGACCTGGCCCTCAACAACAACCGGCCGTGGTTCAACGCGAACAAGCCGCGCTACGAGGAACGTCTGCGCCAGCCGTTCCTGCAGCTGATCGGTGATCTGGCCGAGCCACTGGCGCGGATCAGCCCGCATTTCGTGGCCGACCCTAGACCGGTGGGCGGTTCGCTGTTCCGCATCCATCGCGACGCGCGCTTCTCCAGCGACAAATCGCCGTACAAGACCAATGCCGGCGCGCGATTCCGCCACGAGCGCGGACGCGAGGTCGCAGCGCCGGTGTTCTATCTCCATCTGCAGCCCGGCAACTGCTTCCTTGGCGGCGGCATCTGGCATCCGGAAACCGCCACGCTGCAGCATATCCGCGAGTTCATCGTCGATAATCCCGCGGCCTGGCAGCGGGCCGTGAACGGTAGAAGCGGCAAGGGACTGGCATTGGGCGGCGACAGCCTCAGCCGTCCGCCGCGAGGTTTCCCGGTCGACCATCCGTTGCTCGATGACCTCAAGCGCAAGGACTTCGTGGCCTCACTGAAGCTGCCCGACCGCGTCATCACCGGACCCAACCTGGTCAGCCGGATCGAGCGCGACTGGGCGGAAATCGCGCCACTGATCGACTACCTCTGCGCCGCCCTCGACCTGCCGTTCTGAAACCGCCAGTGCGCTCGAAACCGCTGCAGCCCGCGCCACACATACGCGTGCGGATGGACGCAGAAAGTCACCTTTGGCGACCAAGCGGCCAAAATCGAACGCTTGTTTGACATTGGTCACAAATTCCCTATGATCGGCTTCGCAATACGCCGGCGTAGGGAGCGCCGGATCACTCAGCCGAGTGGGAACACAGGGACTTGAACCCGCCGCGCGCACCGATCTGGGAGGGTCACGTGCGTCGAATCCTTACTGCACTTCTGCTGCTGTCAGCTCCGCTGCTGGCTTCCGCCGCTACCGGCGTGGCGTTCGTCCACGGCACCGGCAAGCAAACCGATGCGTACAACGACTACTGGCAGTCGAAGATGGTCAACACCGTCCGCGACGGCCTGTCGAACCGCGCCAACTACGTGGTCATCAACTGCGATTTCGAGCAGTACATGTGGGA
This sequence comes from Lysobacterales bacterium, assembly GCA_020442545.1. Taxonomy (GTDB): domain Bacteria; phylum Pseudomonadota; class Gammaproteobacteria; order Xanthomonadales; family Xanthomonadaceae; genus JACKOX01. The sequence goes on along the minus strand of JAGRJX010000269.1, from coordinate 158 downwards.
CAGTCGCGCTTCGGGCTGCCTCGCCGACCAACTGACGAACTTCATCAACAGCAAGAACATCACGGATCTGGTTGTCATCACCCACTCCAACGGTGGCAACGTGATGCGCTGGATCATGTCGAACCCGACCTATGACAGCCGCTACCCGAACATCATCA
>JAGRJX010000268.1 GCA_020442545.1 Lysobacterales bacterium | reverse complement strand
TCAGGACGGCGTATCAGCGAGGCCAGGATCGCGATGGATCGTGCTCGCGCCAGAGCGAAGGCCTACGGGCTGTCAGGATCAGCCAGTGGCACTGTCAACGGTCAGTTCACGCTCACCGCGCCGCATGCGGGTCGGATCACAGAAGACGATTTCGTGGTCGGCCAGCGCATCGAGCCGGGCACACCCTTGTTTCGACTAGTGGATGAGTCGACAGTCTGGGTCGATGCCAAGTTGCCGTCGGGAGTGGTTCCACGTCTGAACGCCGGCAGTCCCGCCACTATTGTTGCCGATGGGCAGCGGGTCAGCGGCAGGGTGTTGCGTGCAGCGCACCGCACATCTGAAGCCACCCGAAGTGCCGTGGTGCGGATCGAAGTGCCGAACGCTGGTGACCATCTTCACGGAGGTGACTTTGTCGACGTCTATCTCGAGGCTGACTCGGGGGACGGACTGAAAGCACAGCTCGCGGTGCCGACCAGTGCGCTCGTTCAACTGGAGGGCGATACGGTGGTGTTTCGACGCAACCAGGACGGTGCACTCGAACCTGCCCCGGTCCGCCCGGGCGCGGTCATCGGCGATCAGACGGTGGTTACCGAGGGCCTGATGGTCGGCGATACAGTGGTGGTCGATGGTGCGTTCGTGGTCAAGGCGCAGCTCCTGAAGTCGCAGCTGGGAGAAGGTCATGCGCATTGATTCGCTTCGCGTCATTGGAGGTGCGCCATGCTGAATCGCCTGGTAGAACTCTCGCTGCGCTACAAGTTTCTGGTGCTGATTGCCTTCGCAGTCGTCGCCTTTCTGGGCTACAACGCCGTGCGAAACGTGCCGATCGATGCGTTTCCCGACGTGACGCCAGCGCAGGTCAACGTCTATACGGAGTCGCCTGGTCTGGCCGCCGAGGACGTGGAGCAGTTGCTCACCACACCAGTGGAGTCTGCTCTGGCCGGCCTTCCCAAGGTGCAGGAAATCCGTTCGGTCAGCCTGTTTGGTCTGTCCTATGTCGCGGTCTATTTCGAAGACGACATGGACATCTACTTTGCCCGCCAACTGGTCAACGAACGCCTGCAGGAAATAGGTGACCGTCTACCCGAGGGTTACGGCAAGCCCAGCATGGGGCCGAACACCTCCGGGCTGGGACAGGTGTACTGGTACACGGTGGAGCGTGCGCCTGGCGTCTCGATAGACCAGGTTTCCGACATGGACCTGCGGACCTGGCAGGAATGGACGGTACGACTGATCCTGCGCACCGCTCCCGGCGTCGATGACGTGACCTCGTGGGGTGGAGGCGAACGCGAATTCCAGGTCCAGATCGATCCGCAGCGTCTCTATGCTCGCGGTCTCGGTTTCGGGGATGTCATCAACGCCATTCCGGCCAACAACGGACAAGTGGGCGGCAACATCATGGATGTAGGTCGTGAGCAATTCCTGGTTCGCGGATTGGGCTTGCTGCGTACTGTTGACGATATTGGCGGGATCGTGCTGAAGGCCGAGGATGGTGTGCCCGTGTACCTGCGTGACGTGGCGAGCGTGGTCGAGGCACCGGCACCGCGGTTTGGTGCGGTCACCCGTGACGGTGAGGAAGTCGTACTGGGCATGGCGCTGGCCCGCCTGGGTGAAAACGCCAAAGACGTGGTCGAAGCGGTGAAGAGCAAGCTCGACATCGTTCGTTCTGCCCTGCCAGCAACCATGGTGCTCAAGCCCATCTACGAACGAACCGATCTGGTCAACAAGGCGGTCGGCACCGCCACGCGTGCGCTGATCGAAGGATCATTGCTGGTTGCGTTGATCCTGTTCCTTTTCCTCGGCGAACTGCGTTCCGCGCTAGTCGTCATCGTGACCCTGCCGTTGGCCATGCTGATTGCCTTCATTGGGATGGAGCAGTTCGGACTTTCCGCCAATCTGATGTCACTGGCAGGCCTCGCCATTGGTATCGGCATGATGGTCGACGGCGCGGTAGTGATGGTAGAGAACGCCTTCCGGATCATGGCCGAGCGACTGGAGCACGGCGAGAAGGTAGATCGCACGTCGGCCGTGTTGGCGGCGGCGAAAGAAGTGGCCGGACCCATCACCTTCGCGATCATCATCATCATCGTGGTGTTCCTGCCGTTGTTCGCGCTGGAGGGCCTGGAAGGCAAGATGTTCAAGCCGATGGCCTTCAACATCGCGTTCGCCATGGGCGGCTCGCTGATTCTGAGTTTGACCCTGATTCCGGTGCTTGCCTCGCTGATCCTGAAGCCGAAGCCCGAGCGCGACACCTGGCTGGTTGCGCGCATCAAACGCGGCTATCGACCGCTGCTGGGCAAGGCGCTGGCTCGCAAGACTGTGGTTGTGGTCTGCGCCGTGATGGCCCTGGGCGGCTCGCTGCTGCTGTTTCCCTTCCTTGGCAAGGAGTTCATGCCACAACTGCAGGAAGGCTCGATCATGTGGCGGGTGACCGGCATTCCGTCGACCTCGCTCAACGAGTCCATTCGCACCAGCAACATCATCGCGAAGACGTTCAAGCAGTTTCCGGAAGTCGAAACCACCGTGGCGATGATCGGACGTGCCGAAAAAGGCGAGACGGCGGACGTCAACTACATGGAAATCTACACGGCGCTCAAGCCACAGGAAGAATGGACCAGCGGCCGCAATATCAAGCAGCTTGAGGAGGCCATGCAGGAATCTCTGGAGAAAGAGGTTCCCAACGTGGTGCCGGGATTCACCCAGCCGATCCAGATGCGCGTGGAGGAACTGATCTCCGGTGTGCGCGCCACACTGGCGCTCAAGTTGTATGGCGAAGATCTGGCCGAACTGGATCGCATCAGCGGCCAGCTCAAGACCGCATTGAGCACGGTACCGGGCGTGGCGGATCTGTCCCTGGAAGCCAATGTCGGCAAACCGCAGATTCGCATCGCAGTCGACCGTGAAGAGCTGGCGCGGCATGGCATGAATGCCGAAGAAGTGCTGACCATCGTGCGCAACGGCCTGGGCGGTGAACCGGTGAGCGTGCTATTGGACGGTGTGAGGCGTTTCGATATCGCGGTGCGGCTGGCCGACAATGTTCGCGACTCGGTTGAGGCTTTGAGGCGGATACCGTTGCGCACGTCCACCGGTGCGCTGGTTCCGCTCGCTGAGGTCGCCGAAATCAGCATCGCCGAAGGCTATTCGTTTGTTCGCCGAGAGCAGCTTCAGCGCTATGCGGTTATCCAGATGGACGTACGCGGCCGTGATGTGGACAGCTTTGTGAAGGATGCCGAGGTGGCGCTTGGCAAGCAGGTCGACCTGCCACCGGGCTACTGGATTGAATGGGGCGGTGCCTTCGAGAACCAGCAGCGTGCGCTGGCCAAACTGGCGTTGATCGTGCCAATCACGATCTTCTTCATCTTCGTGCTGCTGTACACGGCGTTCAACTCGATCAAATACGCCGCGTTGATTCTCGCCAATGTACCTTTCGCCACCATCGGTGGTCTGGTTGCGCTGTTCATCACAGGACAGTATCTGTCCGTGCCATCGGCCATTGGATTTATCGCGGTGTTTGGTGTCGCCATGTTGAATGGCATCGTGCTGGTGAGTTTTCTCAACGAACTGCGGCATCGGGGTTTTTCTCCGCGCCAGGCGGTGCTTCAAGGCACAGCCATGCGATTGCGCCCGGTGTTGATGACCGCCAGCGTGGCGATTCTCGGGCTGATTCCAATGCTGCTGTCCAGCGGGGTCGGTGCCGAAACGCAGCGACCGCTGGCGACAGTGGTGGTCGGCGGCCTGATCAGTTCGACCCTGCTGACCCTGATTCTGCTACCCGTTCTGTATGAATGGCTGGAAATACGGTCGGATAGAAGAGCCCGGGAGAGCGCATCATGAAACAGATCAAAGCGTTCGTGCATCGCTCCCGCGTCAGTGATATCGACATGCTCTGGGCGCTGCGGGGTTCAATCGGCTCAGCCTGTTCGACGTCGAAGGCCCGTTGCGGGCCTTGGGCGCCCACGAGCAGCAGTATTCGGTGGAGTTTGGTGGCCAGCCTGTTGACGCGCGTTGAAAATTGACCAGGGTGTTTCCCCTTACCTTGCCGGTGACCAGGCCTGCAGGGAGAAGAAGTGCACACCATGTCGATGTACGCGAAGGTCTGGCGGCTGAGGCTGCGTGAAGGGCTGTCGATCAGCGAGATTGCCCGGCGGACGAGTCTGTCCCGGAACACCATCAAGACCTGGCTCAGGGCCCCATGACTGAGCTGATGACGGCCTTCAAGGCCTTGCGCCTGCACGGCATGGCCAGTGGCTATGCGGAACTGGTCGACAGCGGCGGCGCGGACGTGGCGTCCGCCGAGTGGGTGTTCCGCCACCTGCTGCAAGCCGAACAGACCGACCGGGCATTGCGTTCGGTGCGCTACCAGATGCGGGCCGCCCCGTTCCCGTTGCACCGAGATCTGGCCGGGTTCGAGTTCGACC
>JAGRJX010000041.1 GCA_020442545.1 Lysobacterales bacterium | reverse complement strand
TATGGAGGAAACCATGTCCAGACAACGCGGATTCAGCCTGATCGAACTCGCCGTGACGCTCGTCGTGCTTGCCATCCTTGTGGCCATGGCCGGCCCGAGCATGAGTGAGTTTCTGCGAAAGAATCGAGTCGCAGCCACCACCAACGGACTGATCCAGGCCGCCAACTACGCGCGGGCGGAAGCCCTGCGCAGCGGCTACCCGGTGACTCTCTGCGCCACGGCCGACGCCAGCGCCGCCAAGCCGGCGTGTCTGGCCAGCACCAGTTGGGGTAGCAACGCCCTGGTCGCCGTGCAGACCGACGGCACGCTGCTGCAGGCCTTCGATGTCGGCGCGGGCAATGTTGCGTTGACCGCGCCTCTCAATACCCTGGTATTCAATCCCAACGGCAGCGTGTCCAACCTGGCGGCGGCTGGAAAGTTCAAGGTGGTCCCGACCGGTTGTCACGGAACTGACGCCAGGGAGCTCGGTATCAGCCGACTCGGCCGAATCAACAGCAAGGCGGTGTCCTGCTCATGAAAATCATTGGTTTTTCGCGCAACATTCGGAACAGTTCGGCAGGATTCAGCATGATCGAGGTGCTGGTCGCGCTGTTCGTCACGTCAATCGGCCTGCTGGGTCTGGCGGCCCTGCAGATGACTTCGCTGCGCTACAGCCACAACACCCACGCGCGCTCGCAGGCCACTTTCGTCGCGATGAACGAAATCGAGACCATGCGCGCGAACAAGGCCGGTGCCCGGGCGGGGGACCTGGACAAGTCGGACGTGGCCGAGCCGTCATTGCCGTCCGGCAAGGTCAGCGCCAAGGTCGACGCAGGCATCGCCACCGTCACCGTCATCTGGGGTGAACAGGAAGGCAATCAAACCTTTACCTACCGGGCGAGGCTGTGACGGACATGAAGATCAGGTTCCCTACGATCGCAAGGCGTGGCCTTCGCCATCAGCTGAACGGATTCACTCTGGTCGAAATGATGGTGGCACTGGTCATCGGACTGCTGCTGATGGCGGCAGTATCCCAGGTCTATCTGGCCAACAAGGCCACGTTCACGACGCAGGACCAGACCTCTCAAGTCATGGAGGCCGGCAATCTGGCGATGGGCTTCATCACCAAGGACCTGCGCATGGCGACATTCTCGGGATGCGGCAGTCGTGTAGCGCAGCCCGGCGACGTGATCTTTGATGGCGGCATTGCCGACCCCAAGAGCGACGCCGACGGCGGCATCAGCAGCCCGTACAACGTGAGTGAAGGCGGCATCATCGGTGCCAATGCCGATGGCACCAGTTTCGATGGCTCAAGCGGCAGTACCTACACCCTTTCTGCTACCAATCCGTCCAACGGCGGCAGTTTCACGCCGGCCCTGACAGGGTATACCGGCGTAAGCACCGTTCCCGGAAGCGACGTGGTCAAGATCGTCAACCTGACCGACGGGCGTCGCGTCCAGTTTGATGCGGCCGACAAGACCAACCCGGTCTTCCAGGTGGATGGCACCGGCATCATTCACAAGGATGACGTGCTGGTCATCGCCGACTGTTCGCGTGCGGTGGTCTTCAAGGTCAGTGGTGTGACTGAATCCGGAGGCAAGACCAAGGTCAGCGGCCTGACGGACCGGACCGGCGGTAAGGGGACTTTCCAGGGTCAGAACCTTTCCGAGTACGGCACTCAGGTTTATTCGCTCCGCACCTACGTCTACTCGGTGATGGCCGGTTCGGACGGCACGCCGTCGCTGGTGCGTGCATCGCTGGGGCAGGGTTATCCGGCCGGGTCGGGGACGCCCGAGGAATTGGTCGCCGGCGTGGAGTCGCTGCAGGCGACCTACGCCGAAGGGCCGGACGACAACGTCACCACCTTCGTGTCCGCCGACAACGTGGTCGACTGGTCAGAGGTCCGTGCGGTGCGCCTCAGCATGCTGATGCGTACACCGGATGAAGTCAGGCCCGACAAGGACACCACGACATACGTTGTTGGTGGCACAACCATTGATCCGGTTGATGATCGCCGCCAGCGACAGATATTCAGCACGACGGTTGCGCTGCGTGACCGGTTGCGCTGACAGGAGAGACCCGATGACGTTTCAAGTTCCCATGATCGCAGGTCGTGCAGCCCGCACAAGCGGGTCGGCGGGCAGGCAGCGCGGTGCCGTTTTGCTGGTGGCGCTGATGATCCTGCTGATCCTCACCATGATCACGCTGGTGGCAATGCGTGGAGCAACGCTGCAGGAGCGCATTGCCGGCAGCACGCGCAGCGAGGATTTTTCGCTGCAGATGGCGGAGGCCACGCTGCGCGGCGTCGAGTCGCAGATCGGTGATACATCTTTTGTGCCCATCGACCGACCGGGGTCTGTCTTCGAAAGCACTTCCCAGGTGACCTGGTACACCGCAAACCCCAAATATTTCGGCGGGACAGATCGCCCGCTGGCACCGGCGGCAACGTCGCCGGACCCGTCTGCGTTACCTGATTCCAAGTACCTGATTAACACTGACCTGTTTCCGGAATTCGCCAAGCGCAACGCCATCGCGCCCCGGTTCTTCGTGGAGGCGGTGCCGGTCTATCAGCGGGACGGTGATTCGCTGGAAGCGGGTGGCACGGAGAAAACCCATTTTCTCTATCGGGTCACCGCCGCCGGCTATTCCGGGCCCAGCCCGGACGGCAGCAAGGCACCGCCGTTTTCCGTCATCCTTCAGTCCACTTTCTACCGCTAGGCGATCACGGCTGAGCAGGAGTAGATCATGAGCATTTTCAACTCGCATTCCGTGTTGAGCCGCCTCGCGGTGGCCCTTTCCGTTGCCGGTCTTTGCTTTGCCAGCAACGTGCACGCCGGCCTCGCCAGCGTGCCGCTGTCGGTGGCCAACAGTGTTGACCCCAATCTGATTCTGGTGCTGGATGACTCGGGCTCCATGGACTGGGAAATGCTGTTCCCCACCGACAGCGGACAGTTGCAGATCAATAACCTGCAAAACGACAGGGGCTATGCCTCACCCATCCATTGGGATGGCAGCATCCGGGTGTCGGGCGGCACGTCGTATTCCTATCTGTTCCCGAATGGCACAGGGACCGGCAACAAGGTGTACGGCTACACCAGCGGAAACGGAAAAGCATTGCCGCCGCGCCCGGAGTATGCGTTCGCTCGCAGCTCGGATTACAACGGTCAGTTCTACGACCCAATGGTTACCTACCAGCCGTGGATCAAGGCTGACGGCAGTTTCTATCCGGCCGCCAATCCCAAGAGTGCGATTTCAGATCCGGCGGTGACCGGCAGCAACACCATGGATCTGACGACCGAAAACTACACTACTTCCGGGAACTGGGGCTTCTACCGTTCCAATTACATGTACGGCGCGGATAACGGCTATCCGGTTGCCAGCTATGGATCGTCGGGCAGCGATGGCGATCTCGGCAAAAGGACCTACTCCTATCGCTATGTACCGGCCACGTACTATGTGCGCGTGAAGTCAGCGACATTGCTGCCGGTGTGGCTGAACAGCTGGGGGACCTGCGCATCGCTGGATCATGATCGCTATCTCGAGTTCCTGACCAAGTGGACGCCAGCCAACCAGACGCTGCTTGAAGCTGCCGGTGTGGATGCCATCGGCATCGACGGTGCCTGCCTCAAGAAGTACGAGATTCCGAGCGCCACCAGCTTCCCCAGCGGTCGGACGCAGGCAGACGAGCTTCAGAACTTCGCCAACTGGTTCCAGTACTACCGCAAGCGTCATCTGGCGCTGCGCGCCGGTCTGGGCGTGGCCTTTGCCGACAAGTCCGGCATGTCGGTGGGTGGATTCGAAATCAACAAGCGCAAGGACGTGTCGATGTGGAGCATCGACAGCAAGCGTGGTGACCTGTTCAGTTTCATCTATGATCGCCCGGCGACTTCCAACAGCACGCCAAATCGAGCTGGCCTCAAGTTTGCTGGCGGGCAGTACGCCAGCAAGGACAAGGACATCATCAAGTACGCCTGCCAGCAGAACTTCACGCTGCAGTTCACTGACGGCTACAACAACCAGTGGATCAGCGGAATCGGCGATGCCGATGGCGACAACGGTGCGCCGTATGCTGACAGCATGAGTAATACGGCCGGCGATATCGCCATGTATTATTACGAGAACCGCCTGCGTACCGATCTGCCGGCCGGCAAGGTGCCGGTGCGCGCCGAGTGTTCGACTTCCAGCCCACCTGCCTGGATGGACTGCAACCAGGATCTCCACATGAACACCTACGGCATCACGTTGGGTGCGCAGGGCCAGATTTTTGGCGTGACGCACCATACAGTGAAGGATGCCTACACAGCGCCGCCAAGCTGGCCAACCTCCGACGACGGAGGCCGTGAGCAGGTGGATGACCTCTACCACGCGGCGGTCAACGGTCGTGGGCAGATGTTCAACGCCAAGAACTCGACCGAACTGAGCCAGAAGTTGAGCGAAGCCCTCAAAGCCATCCTCGGGAGTGTGATCAGTTCAGCGTCGGTGGTGTCGTCCAACTCCACGCGTCTGGATACCAGCACGGTGCTGTACCAGGCACAGTTCGACAGCAAGGACTGGTCGGGTCGGCTTCTCAAGATCGACATCGGCACCGACGGCACCATTGGTGCGGTGCAGGCAGATGCGGCAACGGCCATGCCGACGCACGGTTCGCGAAAGATCTTTACCAGGGATGGCGAGTTCAAGTGGGGCAGTTTGAGTGCCGCAGTCCAGAATCAGTTCAATGTCGGACCGAATGCAGTAATGGATGGCCTGGGCGAACAGCGCGTCAACTGGATTCGTGGCGACCAGAGCAACGAGCAGGACAAGGGTGGGGCGCTAAGGACCCGGACCTACGTGCTCGGGGACATCGTCGACTCCAGTCCCACGTTTGTCGGAGGTCTGGATTTTGGTTACGACATTCTTCCGAACTCTGCCGGCGGGGATACCTATCGTCAGTATGTCATTGACAACAAGACCACGCGTTCGAAGGTTGTCTACGTGGGCGCAAACGACGGCATGGTGCATGCGTTCGATGCCGACACGCTGGTCGAGAAGTTCGCCTACATGCCCACCGAACATGTGTTGAGCGGTCAGCTGCCGCGTCTGAGCGATCCAAACTACAAGCATCGCTTCTTTGTCGACGGCACGCCCGTTGCTTCAGACGTCTATCTGGGCGGTAGCTGGAAGACCTACCTG
>JAGRJX010000040.1 GCA_020442545.1 Lysobacterales bacterium | reverse complement strand
CCTACTGATTACGAATCAGTTGCTCTACCAACTGAGCTACAACGGCACAGAGCCTGTCAGCGCGGCGTTCCGGGTTGTGCCGGGGCCGTGCGGGACGCGGATTCTAGCAGATTGCCAGGAAAATACAGCGTTTCGCGCGCCGCTTTAAACGTCAGGCGACCTTGTCCAGACCCAACTCCTTGCTGCTGCGCTGGAACCACTCGTCGCCAAGTGGCTGGAACATCGAGCAGCAGGTCATGCAGCCACGGTAGATGTGCAGCGACACGGCGACATTGTCGGTGCTGGGGTTGCGGATGGTGTGATATTCGTGTGGCGGGATCAGACTGCCCGCCGAGCCGGCACCGGCCTGCAAGGCACCCACGGCGCGGAAGTTGAAGCGCTCGTCCTGACGGTCGACCAGCTCGTACTGGCAGATTTCCAGCTCGCCGCTCCATACGCCTTCCACGCACCACATGCCGGCGTGATCGTGGATCGGCGTACCCTGGCCCGGACCCCAGGTCATCGCAACCACGCTGTATCCATGTTCCTCGCTGACGTAAAGTTCGCGGCGTGCGTAGTGGCCTTCCACCGGCTCGAAGACACACTTCGGCAGGCGGACGCTGTCATCACCGATCAGTTCGCAGAGGCTTCGGCGCAGGTCGCGGGTGATGGCGTTGACGTCGTCCTGGGCGACGGCCTGGTCAAGGCGGCGAACCAGCGTTTCACGGCCTGGGAAGTCGGGTGGCGTCATGGGGCGTCACTCAGTGCGTCGGAATCAACCGGCATTGTACCGTCGATGAGCCGTGCCGCCATGGTCCGCCGTGGCGGGTGACCGCGCAAGGCAATCGCGGGTTGCGGTCAGGCTTCGAAGAAACCGGCGATCAGCGGGCTGAAGCGCTCGTGATCGACCAGAAAGGCATCGTGGCCCTGCGGTGATGGCAGGCCGACGAACTGGCTGTCGCAACCGCCGGCAGCAAGCCCGTTGGCGATCTCTTCCTGCTGGTTCAGCGGGAACAGGATGTCGGTTTCCACGCCGATGGCCAGCGAACGTTCAACCTGCAGTGACGCCAGCGCGTCGCGGACATTGCCGCCTGACGCTTTCGTCGGGCAATGCTCGCTGAGGTCGAACCAGTCCATCGAGCGGCTGAGGTACAGATAGCAGTTCGGGTCGAAGGAGCGGGCGAAGCGGTCGGCATGATGGTCGAGGTAGGACTCCACCTGGAACTCGTGGCCGAACGGCTCGTCGTCGCGTTCGTCCGGTTCCAGCCGCACGCGGCCGAAGCGCCCGCGCCACTCCAGCGCCGAGCGGTAGGTCACCACGCCCAGCTTTCGAGCGAGCCGCATGCCGGTTTCCGGGTAATGATCGTCGTCGTAATGGCCGTCGTTCCACTGCGGATCAAGGCGAATGGCCTCGCGCTGCAGCGAGCGGATGGCGATCGAGAACGGCAGCGCCTGCGCCGCACCGGAGACATTCAGATGCCCGCGGGCGAAGCCCGGGTTTTGCTGCAGGAAGGCCAGCGCGACCATGCCGCCCATCGAGCAGCCAACCACGCTGTGCAGGCGTTCGATGCCGAGGCTGTCCAGCATGGCGCGACCGGCACGGGCCCCGTCTTCAATGGACAGGCGCGGGAATTCCAGCCGCCACGGTTCGCCCGTGGCCGGGTTGATCGACGCCGGGCCACTGCTGCCGCGGCAGCTGCCCAGCGCGTTCGGGCAGATCACGAAATAGCGGTCGGTGTCGATGGGCTTGCCGGGGCCGATATTGGCTTCCCACCAGCCCGGCGACGGGTCCGCCTCGCAACTGGCCGCGTGCGCGCTGGGCGACAGGCCGGTGAAGATCAGCACCGCGTTGTCGCCGGCGTCGTTGAGCCTTCCCCAGGTCTCGTAGGCGAGCCGTGCGCCATCGATACTGCCGCCGCGTTTCATGACGAAACCGTCGGGCAGGGGCGCGAACTGAGTGGCTGGTCCGATGTGTTCGGTCACGGCGTGGTCAATCAGTGGTGTGGTGTTCGCTGGCCGCCGTCATGGGTGAACCGTGTCGATCAGCAGGCGTTGCGTGTCGTCAGTGCTGGCGTCGACCGCTACAACCAGCGCTGTCGATTCCAGATCGCCTGGCTGGGCCGTTGCCTGGCCGCCGAAGGATACGCGAGCCATCACGCTGACGCGCGGCTGCGACGACAGTTTCATGGTTGGCAGCATGCTGTCGGCATCGCCCAGTTCAACGTCTGCAGGCAGATCGGCGACGCGCAGGCGATGTACGGCCAGTGGCATGGGTGGGCCGCTGATGGCGCGGGCGAAAACGAAGACCGGATCCGAGTTGCTGACCTTGTCGCGCAGTGCGGGATCCAGTTCGACCCGAAGCCGCAGCAGCGCCGGTGAGCTGGCGGCGGCTGGCGCCTGCATTGGCGGCAGTCCGGCAAGCTGGCGTGAGTCCTGGATGCGGGCGCTCAGCGCGGGGACGATTTCCGCTTCCGGCGGGAGCATCGCCAGCAGCTGCTCCCAGATCTCCGCGGCCTTGGCGTAGTCCTCGTGCTGATAGGCAGCAACAGCGGCAAACCAGCGTGCGCGTGGATGGTCCGGCGACAGGGAAAGTGCGGATTGCACTAGCCCCAGTGCCTGGCTGTCAAAGCGATGGTCTGGGTTGGCGAGGGCGATGCTCTCGGCGTAATCCACCATCACGTCGGCGTTGTCCGGCGCGCGGCGATTGGCTTCCTCGAGTGCGTCACGCGCCGCATCGAAACGTTCCAGCGCCTTGTTGGCCCGGCCCAGCAGGCGCCAGCCCTCGATGTCGTCCGGCTCGTTCTGCAGGCGCTGGCGCAATCCGTCGATGGCCTCCTGCAGGTTGGCGCTGGCCTCGGCCGGGTTCTGCGCCGCTGCGGGCATGGGCGCGGCGCCTGCCACGCCAAGGCCATCAGGGCGGCCAAAATGCAGATAGAGCAATAGGGTCGCCAGCGGCATCAGCAGCAGGATGCCCAGGGCGATGCCGCGTGGCCATTTGCTGGCACGCATCAACGGCAGCACGATCGCGGCGCAGGTGGCCAGCGTCAGCAGGCCGGCCAGGGCGATGAACAGCGGGCTCATGCGTCTTCCTCGGGCTGCAGCATTTCGGTAGCACTGGTTGGTCGACGCCGGCGGCGGACCACCAGCCAAAGCGTCACCGCGCCGCCGACCAGCACCAGCACAGGCGCAATCCAGATCAGCAGGGTGCCGCCGGCCAACGGCGGGCGGTAGAGGACGAAATCGCCATAGCGTTGGCTGAGGAATGCCTTGATCTCGCTGTCACTGCGGCCTTCGCGCATCAGGTCGAACACTTCGCGACGCAGGTCGTGCGCAATCGGCGCGTTGGAGTCGGCGAGACTCTGGTTCTGGCATTTCACGCAGCGCAGTTCGGCGGTGAGCTGCTGGAAGCGCTGCTCCTCGTGACGGTCACGGAAGGGCAGCGGTTCCACCGCAAAGGCCATGATCGGAATCAGCGACAGCAGCAGGCCGAGGGCGAAGCGGCTCATGGTGCCTTGCTCGTGTCAGTACCGGGACCGATACGCGGCAGGATGTCGCGCTCGATGATGTCATCCGACAAGGGACCGACCAGCTTGAAGCGAATCACGCCGTCGGCATCGACGAGAAAGGTCTCCGGCGCGCCGTAGATGCCCCAGTTGATGGCGGTGCGGCCGTCGTCATCGACGACGATCAGCTCATACGGATCGCCGTACTGACCCAGCCAGCGCAGCGCATCGTCGCGTTCGTCCTTGTAGTTGTAGCCAATCACGCGCAGCCTGCCGCTCTGCGCCAGTTGCGTGATCACCGGATGTTCGATCCGGCAGCTCGGGCACCAGCTTCCCCAGACGTTGAGCAGGTAGGGCGCGCCGGCGAGTTCCTCGCTGCGCACGATGCGATCCGGCAGGTGCAGCTCTGGCAGCGCAAATCCGGGTGCGGGCCGGTTGAGCAGTGGCGAGGGCAGGGCATCGGGGTTGCGGTCGGCGCTGATGCGGATCCCGACCAGCATCAGTGCGCCCAACGCGACGAAGACGATCAGTGGCAGCAGTCGACGCAGCATCAGGTGGACTCCGCTGGCGTTTCGCCGCGTGACTTGCGGAAGCGCCGATCCGTCGCGGCGACGAAGCCGCCCAGCATCATCAGCAGACCGCCGAGCCAGATCAGGCGTACGAAGGGTTTGACGTAGATGCGCAACGACCAGCTGCGGGTTTCGCTCGTAGCGCCATCGCCGCGAGCAACCAGGCGCTCGCCCAGGGCGACATAGAGGTCGCGGTGCAGCGCCGGATCAATCGCGGCTTCGGTCATGATCTGGCCGCCGCTGGCATAGGCGCGCTTCTCCGGATGCAGTTGGGCGATCTCCTGTTCGCCGTCGAACACGACCAGATTGCCGCGATCAGCCCGGTAGTTCGGACCCTGCACGCGTTCAACGCCGTCGAACTGGAAGCGGTAGCCGCTGATCTCGGCACTGGCGCCGGGCCGGAGCGCCACGTCGCGCTCGATGCCCAGACTTTCCACCAGCAGCACGCCGGCCACGAACAGGCCCATGCCGAGATGCGCCAGCAGCATGCCGATGGTCTCGCCGTTCAGCGCTGTCGACGCCTTCACCCGTTGCCACGCGTAGCGCAGCGTGCCGACGACGATCCAGACCGATGCGGCGACGCCGACGAAGCTCTTCAGCGTGAAGCCGTCACCGAGCAGCCAGCCCAGCAGCAGTGCCAGTACCACGGCGCTGGCTGCCGCCCGCAGCAGCGGCACGTAGCGGGCCGCATGTTCGCGCTGCCAGCGGGTGAACGGCCCGAACGGCAGCAGCAGCACCACCGGCGTCATCAGGATGGCGAATTGCAGGTCGAAAAACGGCGGGCCGACGGAAATGCGGCCGAGGTTGAAGGCTTCGAACAGCAGCGGTGCCAGCGTGCCGATCAGCACCATCGCGGCGGCGGCGCTGAACAGCAGGTTGTTGGTCATCAGCAGGGTTTCGCGCGACAGCGGCGCGAACGGCTTGCCGTCCTGCGCGGGTGGCGGGCGCAGCGCGTACAGCAGCAGCGAGCCACCGATGATGATGCACAGGAACACCAGGATGAACACGCCGC
>JAGRJX010000267.1 GCA_020442545.1 Lysobacterales bacterium | reverse complement strand
CGGGCTTCCAGATAGATCGTGGAAGCCAGGCACAGCTGGTCGCCGGTGTGCTGCGGCAGCAGCGAGGCGATCCACAAGAGCCATGACAGGGTCATGCCATTTCCTCTTCGTTGCGCCAGCGCAACACCACCTTGAAACCACCCAAGGCGTTCCTGCAGCGAATGGCCCGCGCGGAGGCGTGCCGGAAACTGCAGTGTCGTGTTGATCGCCAGCCTGGCGTTGATGGGTTGGCGTCGGCGTCCGTTGCCGACGGCAGTCCTGGCTACCGGTGCCGGGAGCGGTCGATGCGATTCGCCTCCACGGTTTCCACCGGTCGGGCGCTCATGCCGGAACGGCTGGCACCACATGTCTTGAAGCCGCAGCCTGAGCGCGAGCTTTTTGTCTTGAGCGTGCGGCCGCTGGCCACACCCCCGGATTCCGCGGCGAAGGATAGGGGCGCGGATTGGAGTTGTCCATCTAAATCAATGGTCTAACTGAACAGGCGTTCAGGCAGAAGATCGGCCGGTCATGTGGCTGAAATGCCGCTTCGGAAAGCTGATGGGTCGGCCGGTACAACTCGGTGCCCATGAAAAACCGCGCCGGGTCGAGTCCGGCGCGGTATCAAACATCTGCGGTTCCAACGATTACCAGGTGTAGCGCACCGTGTAGTTGAGCTTCACTTCACCGTCAGCCGGAATGTCGATCGGGAAGTCGATGGTCTGCGCATCACGTTTCACGTGTTTGCCGGATTCGCTGGTGATCTTCCACGTGCTCCAGCGGTAGAGGTATTCACGAACCACCACGGAAACCGCCTGTTGCTTGCGATTGCGCACGCTGATCTCGAAGCTTTCCTCCATCCAGCGCGCATTGGTGTCGGCCTTGAAGCTGGTCTGACGGCGATCACCGACCACGTCGAAGGCCTTGCCGAGCTTGATGTTCAGCGTTTCGTTGCGTGGCGTGTGACGGATGACGTCCTCGCCGATGAATTCGAGGCTGCCGTTGTCGCTGCGCTGGTTCACGCGCATGCGGCCGGCGGGCAGGGCGATGCCCAGCTGGTTGTCCTTCTTGTTGTCGAAGCGCAGGTAGGCACCGACTTCGCCCTGGGTCATCGTGGCGTAGTTCTGGTCGATCACCGGCGAGCCCCAGTAGCTGCGCGCGCCGGGGCCGGCGGTGAACACGAGTTCCTTCTTGCAGTCGATGCCAACCGCTGCCGGGAACAACTCGAGCTGTTTGGTTGAATTATCGGGGAGCGTGGTGCGACGGCCCAGCGTGTACAGGTGGTATTCGAACAGGCCGGACTCGCTGAAGCCATCATCAGGTGCCGCTTCCGCCATCACCATGTTGCGTTTGGCCATCATTGGCACCGGTCGCGGTGCCGCTGGCGCACGATTGACTTCACCGGCCACCAGCTTCAGCTGCGCGTTGTCGTAGCTGCCACCGCTCTGGTTGACCAGCGTCACCCAGGACGACAGGTCGAGGCGGCATTTGCCGTCGGATTCATCCAGCGTGGCGTTGTAGTCGGACCACCAGGTCATGCCCTGGGTCTGGTAGGCGACTTCCACCGGCTGACTGCCGCCCTTGGCCGAGTCCAGCAGCCAGACCAGCGTGGGTTTGCTGATCAGCCCGCCCGGCAGTGACGGGAAGCGCAGCCCGCTCCAGTTGGTCAGCGTGGCGATCTCGCCGCTGTCGAGCTTCAGCGTCATGCCGCCATTGGCCGACAGCAGTTCACCGGACAGGGTTTCGGTGCCGTTGGCCAGGTTCTGGTCGACGCGGACGCGTTCGCCGATGTAGCGCTGCAACAGCTTCTGCGCATCGACCAGGTCGAACTGGAAGTTCTGCTCCAGCACGCGGGTGCCGTCCGGATGATCCAGCGCGCTGAAGCTGACGGTGGTCGGGTCCATGTGCGCGGCGACGTCGGTGAAGCGCAATTCGCCGCGGCCATCCGGCAGGAACATCTGGCGGCGGTCGCGCACCAGCGCATAGCCGGGCAGGTTCTGGCCGTAGTTGGCGAGGCGCTGCATGTCGATGCTGCCTGGCGCGGCGCTGGAATAAACGGTCAGCGCGTAGTCGGGCTGGTCATTGGCGGCGGCAGCGGTGGTGGTGGTCATGGCGGCGGCGAGCAGGGTCAGGACGGGAAAGCGCATGGTGGTCTCCGTGGTTCGGTCGCTGGCAGCGAAAAGGATGCGCAGGCGACAGGTTAACAGGGGGAAATGACCCACGCTGTAACGTGCCAAACACTGCCCCGGGGTTTGATGCGGACCCGTTCGATGGTATCGAAGGCGCTTCGCGCCGCCACCCCCATCCCAGCCTTCCCCCGCCAGCGAGGGAAGGGGAAAGTGCGAATCCCGGCTTTACAGCGCTGCCGCCAGTCGCGTGCCCTGGTCGATGGCGCGTTTGGCGTCGAGCTCGGAGGCCACGTCGGCGCCGCCGATGCGCGAGACCTTGAGGCCGGCGGCGACCAGGCTGTCTTCAAGCTCGCGATTCGGTTCCTGGCCGGCGCAGATCACCACGGTGTCGACCGGCAGGCATTTGTCCTCGCCGTCGTGGCGGATGTGCAGGCCGTCGTCGTCGATGCGCTGGTATTCGACACCGCCCCACTGGTGCACGCCCTTCATCTTCAGCGTGGCGCGATGCACCCAGCCGCTGGTCTTGTTCAGCCGTTTGCCGGGCTTGCCTTCGGAGCGCTGCATCAGCCAGATCTCGCGCGCCGGCGGTTCCGGTGCGGCATGCACGCCTTCGATGGCGCCGCGCGCTTCCGCGGTGGGGTCGACGCCCCACTCGCGCATCCACAGCTGCGGATCGAGACTGGGCGACGGTCCGGCATGGACGAGGAACTCGGCGACGTCGAA
>JAGRJX010000266.1:3730-16022 GCA_020442545.1 Lysobacterales bacterium | reverse complement strand
CCGCTGGGCGCGCTGGCCGAGTTCTACGACCTTGCCGTGCCGCCGCGCCACGCCGAGCGCAGCGCCGCCGACCTGTTCGCCCGCCGCTACGACGGCACGCCGCAGGTCGGCGACCGCATTCGTCTCGGTCAGGCCGTGCTGGTGGTGCGCGACTTGAGCGAAGAGCAGGTCGCCAAGGTCGGCCTCAAGTTCGAAACCGTCGGCAGCGCCCTGTTTGGCGAAGCCCTGCTCCCGCAGAAAGCCCGCTCACCGTGGCGACGCATGACCGCGAAACTGCGGCCGCGTGGGAAGGCGGGCGGCTAAGGCAACGCTGAACACTACGGAATTCGTGATGCCAGTTTTCGTTGGATGAACTCGTTCCCCAGCGCCAACTCCTGTCGAGACCTCCGTAGCGCTACGATTCCCTCCATGGAGAGCCCCGGCCCACAAAACGGAGTGTTCGCACACTACGCCAGCGTGTTGAGAGAGCCAGGCGAGCACTCTTCGCCCGATCGACAACCAACGGTCCATGCGACGTCAATACGAAAGCCCAAGGCTCGCCAGAACCTGCCGATGAGGATGAAAGCCTGTCCCCTGGCGATGCTCGTAGTCGGTCGATATCCAGGTATTCAGCCACCGCCGCGCTGGCCGGTTTGGGCTCCTCGCAGGGTCGTGTTCCACGACCGGCTTCCGGCAGTTGTGCTGGCGAGGATTCAGTAGCGGTAGTCGATCTGCAGCCACAGCTTGCGCGTATCGGGTAGCGCGTCGCCGCGAAAGTCGGCGAGCTTCAGCAGTCCCTTGAAGCCGTGGCCGAGGTCGCGGCCCAGCGACAGGTCCAGTTCGTCGCCGAAGCGTGCATCGCCGTGTACGGCGTCGAAGCGATGCGCGGTGGCGGACCAGGCGAAGCCGCCGAGCTTGCCGCTGACGCCGATGAAGCGGTCATCGAGGCCATCCAGTGGCGTGGCCAGGAAGCGGTCGGCCCAGCCGTTGAAGGCATGGCCGGTCGCCAGCGGCGTGCGGAAGCTGTAGCCGCCATCGCCGCCGAGGCGTTCCCAGCCACCACGCAGCGTGACGGCTTCGAATCGATAGCCGGGTTCGATGCGCCAGTAGGTCGCGCTGCCGTCCAGCGGATTGCCGGCGTTCGCCTGCTGTCGCGCCAGATCCAGACCCAGCGACCAGTTGCCCGCCGCTTTCGCGTCCCGCGTGTAGCGCAGGCCGACGGTGGTATTGGAATCGGTGGCGACGTCGCGGTCCTCGACGCGATAGGCGTACTCGACCAGCTGCCCGTCGAAGGCCGGGTGGCTGAAATGCAGCAGATGACCATCAAGATCGCGATGGGCCAGCGCGGCGTTGGGGTGATGATCACCAAAAACGCGGATCACCCGGTTGAGGTAGCGGTATCCCAACGCCCGCTGTTCGCCAAGGTCGTAGTCCAGCGCGATGCCGTCAAAGCTCTGCCGATTCTGCCGCCAGCCCACGGCGCCGATGTAGCGCTGATTGTCGAGGTTGATCACCTGGCGACCGATGCGCGTCTGCAGCTTTTCACCGCCGTACGCGACAAACAGCTCGTCCAGCTCGGTGTTGCGAGGGTCGGCCACCACGGGATAGCCGCTCTCGCCATTGCGGGTGCTGTTGAAACCGTCGTTGAGATCGCTGCTGTGCTCCAGCGTGCCGTGCAGCGACCATTGCGGCGACCACTGCCAGATGCCGCCGACGCGCAGTCGCAGCGTGTGTGCATTGGCGCTGCTGGCATAGGCATCATCGTTGACGTGCTCGTAGCGATAGCGTGCATCCACGCTGGCGCTGAAGTCGCCAGCTAGGGCCAGTGTGGGTGACAGCGACAGCGCCGCTGCTGCGGCAAGCAGGTGCCGACAGCGGTGCCGGCGATGCATTTCGGCGTTCATGACCATGCTCTCCAGAAGGGCTTTTACCCGTTGTCTGGCATGGTCGGCGCGGGCCCGCATGCCCGCATTGAGCCAGGTCAAGCACGGAAGGATATGTGCTGAGCGTCGCCTGTAGCCCTGCCGCTATTCGCCGAAACTGTCCTCGAAGATGCGGTAGCTCTGCACCGGGATGGCGACCGACAGCAGGTTGTCGCCACCGGCATCCGGCTGCACGCCATCGACGTCGGCGTAGTACGGGTTTTCGTCGGGATCGAAGGCCACCGGCGCCTGCACGGTGATGCTGATCTGGGTGCTCTCGCCCGGTGTCAGCGTGCCGATGTCGCAGGTGGTCACCGGATCGACGTGGCTGCAGCTGCCCTTGCCCGGCGTCACGCCGACCAGCACCACGCCCGGCGGCAAGGTGCCCTCGAAACGCACGCCGGTCGCGTTGATGCCGCTGACGCCGCCCTGCGGCGTGGCGTTCCCGACCTCGAACAGCAGGGTCACCTGCGAGCCCGGCGGCGGCAGGTCCGGGCTGGCCGGCGTTTCCTCGATGGTGAGATCGATCATGTCGATTACCTCCACCGTCGCCTGCACGTTGCCATCGGTACCGCTGGCGTCGAGCAGGGTGACGTCGATGGTCCGGCTGCCGAGGTCGGTATAGATGTGCTCGGCCACTACCTGCCCCAGACCGTCGTGCGTCGGCGTGATCACCGGCGGCTTCGGATCGGCATTCGAGTCCATCGGCGTCACCTCGTTGCTGGACTGGATGCTGCCGTCGCCCCAGTCGATCTGCACGAAATGCGGCTGGCCAATGTCCGGGTCATCGTATTCGGCCAGCAGCGGGAACGGGAAACCGCGTCCCGCCTGCAGCGCGCTACCGGCAATCTTGCCGCGCAGCAGCGGCCAGACCTTTTTCGGCACGATGCGCGAGTTCTGGTCAGTGAAACGCACCACCGGCGGATCGTTCACCGGATTCACCGTCAGCGTGACCACGGCGATGTTGGAGTCGAACTGGCCGTCGTTGACCTGGAAGGCGATGGCGTCGTCACCGCTGTAGTCCGCATCCGGCGTGTAGTGCCGATTGGCGCCGCTGCCGCTCAGCGTGCCGTGTTCCGGCGGCTGCACGATGCTGTAGGTCAGCGTGTCGAGACCGTTGAAGTCGATGCCGGCGATGCCGTCGGGATCGCTGGCGTCGAGCACGAAATCAAGCGCCGTGTCCTCGTCCAGCGAGTAACTGGCATCGTGGGCTTCCGGCGCGCGGAAGTTGCGATTGACGGTAATGCTCGCGGTGCCGGTATTGCTGTCGACCAGACCGTCATTGGCGCGGAACTGGAAGCTGTCCGTGCCCTGGAAGTCGTTGTCCGAGGCGTAAGCGACGGTGACGCTGCTTTCGGTGATGTCCTTGAACGGCGCGGTTTCGAACACGTGCAGCAGCGAATACTCGCGATCCAGCACGTGGAACTTGCTGGCGTTGACGCTGATGTCGGTGGGCTTGCCCATGTCGCCGAGCACGAAGCAGCCGCCATCACAGGTCGAGGCCGCCTGACCGGCGAAGTCGCCCAGCGGCGTGAAGCGCTGAACGCGGTAGTTCTCGTAGTCGGTGACGTAGAGCATGTCCTTGGGATCCAGCGCCATGCCCAGCGGCGTGTCGAACTGTCCCGGCGCGCTTCCGCTGGTAGTCGCCACGCTGCAGGTGGCGTCGGTGCAGCTGTAGCCGAAGCTGCGGCCGTTTGCGTCGTCGCAGTTCGGGCCGCTATCGCAGCGCCCCATCCAGCCGACCAGTGCCCCGGGCGTGAAGGTGACGCCGTCGTAGTCCGAAGGCGCGAACTTGTAGATGCGGTTGGTGCCCGGGTCAGGGATGTACAGCGCGCCGGTGCTGTCGATCTCCATGGTGTAGCCGGCGGAACTGCTTCCCGCCGCGCTGGGCGCCGCTGACAGGAAACCGGCGCCGCCATTCAACGCGCCGATGTACGGCGGCTGGCCGCTGCCGCTGTTGCCGTCATACGCGTACAGGTACTGCTTGTCGCTGGCGTAGATGATGCCGGTGTTGGGATCGAAGGTCGCCGCGACGTGTTTCATGGTGCGATTGAGTGGCGACTTGTCGCGTAGCTCCCAGGACTGGAAGCTGGACAGGTCGGCGGAATATCGCCGCAGCACCAGCCATTCGGAACTGCTGGCCGGCGCCACCGCCTGTACGCCGCCGCCGCTGTCCACGGTGATGCGATTGATGTCACCAAACCCGAAGCTGGCCGGCGTGCTGGTCAGCAGCGCGCCATCCGCGCCCCACATCGAGATGCGCGGATCAGCCACCGGATAGCCGCTGGTGCAGTGCCAGGCCCTGTCCAGCACGTAGGCCACGTTGTCGTCGCGCAGATGGACGAACTTCGCCTCGTAGGGAAAGTCCACCGGCACCGGACGCGGGGACGACGCGTGGCAGAAAGCGTCATCGAGATCCGAGGCCGGGTTGTTCGAATAGTTGAGGATGTCGCCGACCTCGCTGTCCGGCTTCACCCGGAAATCCTCGATGAAGTAGGGCCGCAGTGGCGCAACAAAGAAGCCATGCACGGGTCGCTGGGTGATGCGGAAGTTCAGCGGATCGAAGCGCCCGGACAGGAAGTCGCCATCTGAACCGGACAGCACCAGATCAATCGGCTGACTGGTCAACGTGGTGCCGGAAACGTTCTGCACGCTGGGCGGCGTGTTGGTTCCCGGCGTCTTCACCGTGATCCACTGCGACCGGTGGCTGCTGTTGCCGCTGTCGTCAGTGGCCGTCCACTGCACTTCAGTTCTGGCGTCCACCGGGAAACTGGATGGTGTGGTCGAACTGAGCGCGGGGTCGGGATCGGCGAGATCGAACACCGCCGCGCTGCCGATCGGCACGTCACCAACCAACGGCGGCGTACTCGATTCGATCACCTGGCTGGGTGGCGCCAGCAGGATCGGCGCCAGCGTGTCGGCCACGGTGATGATCTGCTGCACGCTGTCGGTGCCCGGATTGCCGGCGCCCAGCGGGCCGGTGTCGCTGGCCGTCCAGGTCACCACCGTGGTGCCGATGGGCAGGAAATCTGGGGCGTCGTTGCCCAGGGTCGGCGTCAGCCCGCAGGGGTCGCTGGCGGTGATGGTGGCGCGGAAGTCGGCGAAATGGTCGTACCACTTCTCACCGCCAAAGCGCGTGGCTTCCAATGTGGGCGGATTCGGCGCACTGGTGCTGATCGTCGGCGGCTTGATGTCGTAGACGGTGAAATCACGCTGCTGGTCGTGCCGCGCCGTGGTCACCGTTTGCAGATTCAGGACCTCGCCGGCGCCGATGACGCCAGCTGATATCGCGGCATTCTTCAGGAATTCCTTGCCGATGGCGAAGGCGCGCGCCGCCGACTTGGGCTCGGTCTTGGTGATCGCACTGCCGTATTTCAACTCGGCGTTGTAGACGAACAGCGCCGTGGGGATGGCCACGTCGAACACCGGATCAAGCTGGGTTTCGGCATGCCATCGAAGCTGGTGCACGCCGGAGGGGAAGCTGACCCGCCGCTGCGACGGCGTCCAGGCGTCGAGGTAGGGCGAGTCCACCGACACATCCACGCCGCTGTTGCCGTGCGCCACGATCGGCGTACCGAAAGCACCCCAGTTGCTCGGCAGCGACTGGATATCCCAGAGGTTGAACAGGTTGCCGTAGCTGGCCGTCTTCTGCGGCAGGGTGAATTCGTAGCGGCAGCCGCCCTGCGCGTTTGGGGTCACCGGCGACGGACCGGGCGCGATGAACTTCGCCGGCAGGTAGCGCAGGCGGATGTCGATGCCGATGGTGGCGAGATCGGCCACGGTGCCGAACGGCCCCGGCAGGAACGAGGTCGGCAGCAGCGCCAGGTGCGCGGCCGCCCAGTCGGTGTAGGCCTGCTGGTAGCCGGGATTGTCGCCAACATCGGCGGACGACGGTGCACTGGTGAACAGCAGCGTGGCGGTGATGGCAGCAATCGGCAGGCGATGGGCGACGATGTTCATGGCGGCGTTCTCAGGGTGGTCCTGTGGGGGTGAGGCGGGAGTTGCGGCAGAATCGGGTCATCGACGCTCGAAAACGGGAGTCACCGTGACCCCAGCGCTGGACGACAGAGGCAGAAGCAGCGCGCCGCAGGGCGCGGATCCGCAGCTGTGGGTGGCGCTGTACGACGAATTGAAGTCACTGGCGCGGCGCCGGCTGCGCGCCGAGTCCACGCCCGACTTGCTGCAGCCCACCGCGCTGGTGGCCGAAGCCTGGCTGCGCATGGGCGATGAGTCGGCATTCGATGATCGCCGTCACTTCCTGCGCATGGCCGCAAGGGTGATGCGCCATGTGCTGGTCGATCAGGCCCGTTCATTGAAGGGTCCACAACGCGATCACGGCGCCCTGCGCGTCACGCTGGACTCGCGCCTGCCCGGCGCGGATGCCATCGGCGATGGCGACCTGCTCGACATCGACGCCGCGCTGGCGCGCCTGCACAACGAGCACGCACGCGTGGCCGACGTGCTGGAGCTGCACTATTTCGGTGGCATGAACTACGCCGAGATGGCCGAAGCGCTGGCCATTTCCGAAGCGACGGTGAAGCGCGACCTGCGCAGTGGTCGCGCCTGGCTGCTGGCCGAGCTGGACGACGGCACGACATGAGTCGCATCGACTTTGAACGCCTCGACGCGCTGTTCCACGACGCGCTGGAGAAACCGGAAGCCGAGCGCGCGGCCTTCATCGAACAATCCTGCGGCGATGACGAAGCGCTACGACGCCGCCTGCTGGCCATGCTCGCGCAGGACGCAAAGGCCAGCGCCAATCCGGACACGAACACCGATCCGCTGACGCGCGCGGTTGCTGCCGGACGTCGACGCTTTGGCAACGACGATGCGATGCCCGAGCGCATCGGGCCGTTCCGACTGCTGCGCATGCTTGGACAGGGCGGCATGGGTACGGTCTACCTCGGTGAGCGCGAGGACAGTGATTTCCAGCAGCAGGCGGCGATCAAGCTGCTGCACAGCGTCGGCGACGACGTCCGGACCGCCGCGCGCTTGCGCCGTGAGCGCGCGCTGCTTGCGCGGCTCGGCCATCCGCATATCGCCCAGCTGATTGACGGCGGCGAGCTGGATGACGGCACGCCGTGGGTGGCCATGGAATACGTCGAAGGCCAGACGCTGACGCGCTACGTCGATACGAGCCGGCTTGGCATCGGCGCGCGCATCGCGCTGTTCCAGCAGCTGCTGGATGCGGTCGCCTACGCGCACCGCCATCTGGTCGTGCATCGCGACATCAAGCCGGAAAACGTGCTGGTCGATGGTGACGGCAACGTCAAGCTGCTGGACTTCGGCATCGCCAAGCTGATCGAGGACGAAGGCGCACAGGGCACGCCAGCCACGATGACCGTGGCCGGCGCGATGACGCCGGTCTATGCCTCGCCCGAACAATTGCAGGGACAGGCTGTGTCGACGCAGAGCGACGTGTATTCGTTGGGCGTCGTCCTCTACGAACTGCTCGCCGGCCAGCTGCCGTTTCCACCCGAACCCGGCATCACGCCGCTGGCCCTGCAACAGCGCATCTGCACGACGCAGGCCGTGCCGCCCAGCCGCGTGGCGCGAGACGACCTGCCGCGCCGTCGCCTGCGCGGCGATCTCGATCGCATCGTGCTCAAGGCGCTGCGAAAGGAACCGCCGCGCCGCTATGCTTCGGTGGACGCACTGGCTGACGACCTGCGCCGGCATCGCAATGGCCTGCCGGTCTCGGCGCGACCGGACAGTCTTGGCTATCGGGTCAGCAAATTCGTATCCCGCAATCCGGCCGGTGTGGCTGCCTCGCTGCTGCTGCTTGGCACGCTGATCGCCTTCGCACTGGTCAGCCGCTGGCAGACCGTGCAGATTGCTGCGCAGCGCGATCGCGCCGAGCAGGAAGCGACGGCGGCAAACCAGGTCGCCGAGGCGATGATCGAGCTGTTTCGCGTGCCCGACCCGATCATGACTGCCGAACGCGACCTGACTGCCCGCGACCTGCTGGATCAGGCGGCCGCCGCGTTGCCGGACAAGATGCAGGACGCGCCGCTGCTGCGCGCACGCATGTTGCACGTCATTGCGCTGTCCTACGCCAACATTGGTGCCTACGAACGATCGGTGGCGCAGTTCGAGGAGGCGCTCCGTATCCGCGAGCAGGAGGTCGGTGGCGAAAGCCTGGAAACTTCCGAAACCCTCAATCGTCTCGGCAACGTGCATCGAATGTACGGCCACCTGGAGCTGGCCGAGCCGCTGTTGCTGCGCGCGCTGACAATTCGCGAGAAGCTGGGCACCGGTCCCGATCTCGCGTTGGCCGACAGCTACAACAACGTCGGCCTGATGCAGTACGACCTCGGCCACGATGTAGACGCACTGGCGACGCTGCAGAAATCCATCGACATGCATCGCGCCGTCAGCGGCGAGGACACCGTCGCCGTTGCCATCGCCCTGCACAACCGCACGCTGGCGCTGCGCCGACTCGGTCGCGACGAAGAGGCCATACGCGAGATCGAGCAATCGCTCGCCATCAAGCGGCACCACGGCCTCGATGGCCGCTCCACGATGATGAACTCCCTCGGTCTTCGCGCCGAACTTCTCGCCGACCAGGGCCGCTACGATGAAGCGCTGGCAATTCGCAAACAGACCTTGCAGCGTCGGCGCGAGCTGTACCCCGAAGGCCATCCCAGCCTGATCAGCGGTCTGCTCAACATGGCGCAGCTGCGCATCGCCATGGGCCATCCCGACGACGCCGGTCCGTTGCTCGAAGAAGCTGACCAGTGGGCACGAAAGATCGATCCCGACCGCGGCCTGATCACCGCCAGCGTCCGCATCGCCCAGGGTCGTCTCGCCCTCGCCCAGCACGAAAACGAGCGAGCACAGAAGCTGTTCAACACGGCCCTGACCATCCGCCGCGACAAACTGCCCATCGATCATCCCGACATTGCCGAAGCCAATCTGCTACCTGAGTCCATCGATTGAAGCGTGCTGATCGAAGTCTGCTACCGTGGTGGATATCGCCACTGAGACTTTGCAATGAGTGACGTTGCACCGCTGCACCACTACCGTCGGCGCATGGGCGGACGCGACACACGGGAGCCGCACCGCACCGCGACGCCGCTGGAGCTGCTGTTCGACCTGACCTTCGTGGTCAGTTTCGGCTTCGCCGCCTCGCAGTTCGCGCACGCGCTGGCGGAAGGCCACTATTCGGTGGCATTGATCGGTTTCGGCTTCGCCAGCTTCGGCATCTGCTGGGCATGGGTGAACTTCTCGTGGTTCGCCTCCGCCTATGACACCGACGACTGGCTGTACCGCCTGCTGACCATGGCCCAGATGACCGGCGTGCTTGTACTTGCGATCGGCATCCCTCGCCTGTTCGCGTCACTGGAACACGGCGGCGACGCGCTTGCCGGGACGCACATGGACATCGGTCTGATGGTGCTGGGCTATGTCGTCATGCGGCTGGCGCTGGTGCTGCAATGGCTGCGGGCGGCGCGGCAGGATCCGGCACGCCGTCGCGTTTGCCTGACCTATGTCACCGCCATTGTCGTCGCGCAGATCGGCTGGTGCGCGCTGGCGCTGTTCACACCGTCGCTGATGCTGCTGGCACCGATCTGGATACTGCTGTTCCTGATCGAACTGGCCGGCCCGATGATCGCCGAGCGGCAGCAGAGTGGCACGCCCTGGCATGTCCACCACATCGTCGAACGCTACATGCTGTTCGCGATCATCGCGCTTGGCGAAGGCGTGGTCGGCACCGTGGCCGCGCTGTCCGCTGTGGTCGAAGCCCAGGGCTGGAGCGCGGACACTGCGCTGGTCGCGGTGGCCGGTATCGGTCTGACCTTCGGCCTATGGTGGATTTACCTGATGCTGCCGTCGGCAGCGGTGCTGCAGCGCTTTCGCCAGCGCAGCTTCGTCTGGGGCTATGCGCAATTGCTGCTGATCACCGCCATCGTCGCGGTCGGTGCCGGCCTGCACGTTGCAGCCCTGCTGCTGGAGCACAAGGCGCATATCAGCGCCTACGCCGTAGTGCTGAGCACAGCCGTTCCGCTGATTGCCTTTATCGCGCTGGCCTACGCGCTGTATTACCACCTGATGCGTCGCTTCGACATGCTGCACCTCCTGCTGCTGGGCCTGACCCTGGTGACCATGGTGGCTGCCGTGATTGGCGCGAAAGCCGGTGCCAGCATGCCGCTGTGCCTGCTGATCCTGTCCCTCGCGCCGCTGATCACCATCATCGGCTACGAGTGGCGCGGACACCGCCACCAGTCCGAGGTGCTGGCGCTGCAGGAAAGCCGCAACGACGACTGATTGCCGTGCGTGTCTGCTACGGCTGATACGCACGGTTGATGCACTGCTGGTAGCGACCTTGCACGCGATTGGCGAACCAGGCGGTGGTCAGGTGGCGGGTGATCTTCGGGCTGTGCAGGGTGATCCGCGGCAGCAAGGCGTACGGCAGCGGTTTGCCCGCTTTTGCATCCGCAGCAGCGAACACGGCACGCCAGGTGTCGGTTTGCTCGAAGCTGGCCTCATCCTGTTTGGCGAGATCGCGCTCGATGCGTCTCTCGCTGAGCCCAAGCCGCGCAGCAAGGCCGACGACGGCTTTCTCGGTTTCGCCCTGACGCCGGTGCAGCAGGCCGCGCTTCACTGGCAACAGGTCGCCGTCCGGGGTCAGTTCAATGCCGGACAACAGCGACAGCGCCTGCTGGAAAGCGGCGTTGCGGCTGGCGTACCAGCCGGCGTTGAAGTCGGCGTAGCGGTAGATATGGCGCTGGTAGCTGGCCGGATACTGCAGCAGGTGGGCGATGCCGAAATAGACACCGCCGCGACGCGTGAACACCTCGTCGCGAATACGCAGCTCGCGTCCCCAAGGATAGCGGTGCTGCCGGGCGTGCTGTTCGGCAAAGTCGATCGACACCTGCATGCTGCCGCCGGTGTTGACCGGATTGATCGACGCGAACAGCCGCTGCCCCAGCGGCACGCGATCAATCAGTTCATCGAACAGGTCGCTCATGTCCTTCTCGGTGCGCAAGGCGTCAATGCGCTGGTCAAAGCTGCGGCCGTCGGTGGACTTGAGCCTGAGCGCGGCGGCAAGGGCAAATGCCGGAATCTTCAGCCGCTTCGCGCGGCGCTCGATTTCCTTGCGCGCGATGGCGGCGAGGTTGGGCACCGACGGGTTCGCGACATAGCCGGTCTCCTGTTCGATCACCGCCAGCACCGCGCAGAGGTTGTCGGTGCTGGGCAACAGATCAAGCTGCGCGAAACTCTGCTGGATGTCGTGCGCCCAGCCTTCGCGGTCGTTGACTGTTGCTGGAATCAGCATCGTCAACTGCGTGCGGATGTCCTCGGGACTACGCTGCGGCCAGCGCTTCGCCGGCGGCGTCGAACAGGCCGACAGCAGCGTCATCAGGACGACGGCGACCAGGCTGCGCCAGGGATGGGGGCCCTCGCGACGATGGGCGCGACTCACTGAGGCCCCCGGCATTTCCCGGTGAGCGCGTCGGCGGAATACAGTAGCCAGTCACGTCGGTTGGCTTCGCCGAGGTCGACGGTTCTGGCTTCGTCAACGCAGTCGCCCAGGGCATTGCGCTGGCTGAGTATCCAGCGATGATCCGGCGCGGCACGAAGCCAGTCGGCAGCCCGCGCGCGCTGCGTCTCGACCGGCTGACGGAAACCGAAGTCGGTGGCGGGTCGATCCGCCATCAGCAGGTTCTGCTCCTTCCAGGCAACCAGGCCCAGTTCGGCGTCGGGACCGATGTGTTCGGCGACGTCGCGCATCAGCCCGCGCGCGCTGCTGCTGTCGTTCAGCACCGGATAGAAGCCGAGGCTGACCACCAGCCACAGCCAGCCGGGAACGGCCAGCGCCGCCCACCAGCCGCGTCGCAATCGGAAACACGCCAGCGCGGCAATCGCGCCAGCAGCAATCACCCCGCACAGCCATGCCAGCAGTGTCGCCTGATCATCGACACCTCGTTCGCCAAGGGTTTCCATCAGCGTTGGATGACCGCTGAACAGCGCGGCGGCCAGCAGCGCCGCCAGCAAGGTCAGCAGTGCGGCAAAGACAAAGCCGACGCGATGCAGGCCGCGTCGGCGCAGCAGGCCCGGCAGCAGCGGTGCCAGCGTCAGGCAGAACATCGGCAGCGCCGGCAGGATGTAGACCTCGCGCTTGCCGGGGCTGAGGCTGAAGAACAGCAGCAGCAGCGCAA
Source organism: Lysobacterales bacterium (assembly GCA_020442545.1). GTDB lineage: Bacteria > Pseudomonadota > Gammaproteobacteria > Xanthomonadales > Xanthomonadaceae > JACKOX01. Next base: position 3,958 of record JAGRJX010000266.1, on the reverse strand, counting down.
ACCAGCCCAGCGGCAGCAGGTAGCGCGGATCGCGGCGTTTGAGCCGTCGCCACCAGGCCGGAGCGGCCCAGGGCAGGGCCAGCGATGCCGGCAGCCACTGCAGGGCAATCACGCCACCGAAGTACCACCACGGCTTGTGGTGATGCCAGGCGTTGGCGTAGCGCTCGGCGGTCTGACGGAACAGGATGTTGTCGACGTACTCGCGATACTGCGGATCGCTGCCACCCA
>JAGRJX010000266.1:0-3646 GCA_020442545.1 Lysobacterales bacterium | reverse complement strand
CCCGGCCAGCCGCGCCAGGCTGCGAAGGCAGCCGGCAGCAGCACCAGCAGCGTCAGCGCACCGACACCCTTGGTGATCACGCCAAGCCCGCCGGCAAAAAAGCCCGCGCACCACCAACCGAAAGCCGGTCCGCGCAACAGATGACGCAGGAAACCGTACATCGACAGCGTCATCCAGAAGCACAGCAGCGGGTCGATCTGCGCGCGCTTCATCTGGAAGGTGAACTGCAGGGCGAACAGCAGCGCCATCGCGGCATAGAGCCCGACGCGATGCGTCCACAGCCGGCGCCCGAGATCGTAGGTCAGCCACAGTGTGCCCAGTGCGGCCAGCAGCGAGGGCAGCAGGAAGGCGATGCGCAGCGGCAGGCCGATCCACAGCAGGGCCGCCTGGCACCACATGAACAGGGGCGGCTTGTCCGGGTACAGCTCGCTGCCGCGATGCGGGAACAGCCAGTCGCCGGAAGCAACCATCTGCTGCGCAACCAGCGCGAAGCGCGGCTCATCCGCTGGCCACGGGTCACGCAGTCCAAGGCCCGCGGCCAGCAGCAGGATCGTCACGCCCGCAAACCACAGCAGCTCGTGGCGGGCTTTTGGCGACAACGGTTTCAGCGGCGATGGATGGGTCAGCGCAAGGCTCATTGTCGGACCGGCAATCTCAGTGTGAAACGGGCGCCGCCGCCTTCCCGATTGGTGGCGCTGACCTGACCGCCGAGCTCGTCGGCGATCTTGCGCACCACGGCTAGGCCGAGGCCGGTGCCGCGCGGCTTGGTGGTGCGGTAGGGCTCGAACCAGTCCTCACCGAAGTCGGCCGGCAGGCCGGGGCCCTGGTCGGCCACGCACAGTTCCACCCAGCCCGACTGCGCATCGCCGTCGCGCCGTGCCGTGGCCACGTCGATTGCCGCTGCGCCCCCCGCTTCCTGCGCGTTCTTGATCAGGTTGTGCAGCACCTGGCGCAGGCGGTCAGGGTCGGCATTGAGCATCGGCAGTTGCCCATCGAGATCGAGCCGCAGCGGCTTGTGTTCGCCATCACCATCACCGCCGTAGAGATCGGCCACTTCGCGAACCAGCGCGTTGAGGTCAAGCGGCTGCACCCGGAGCGGTGGCGGTCGCGCGTAGTCGGAGAAGGCGTTGACCATGGTCTTCAGGGATTCGACCTGGCCAACAATGGTCTGCGTGGCGCGCTCGACGATCTCGCTTTCGGCTTCCGGAAGAGAGCCCAGCAGTCGTCGACGCAGGCGCTCGGCGGCCAGCTGGATCGGCGTCAGCGGATTCCTGATCTCGTGCGCCAGGCGCTTGGCGACTTCGGCCCAGGCGGCGTCTCGGCGCGCACGGTCGATGCCGCTGCTGTCATCGAACACGGCGACCAGACCACCATCGGGCAGCCGCGCGCCGCGCACCAGCAGTTGTTGTCCACCACCCTCACCATCCAGCCGCACTTCCTCGCGCCATTCGCGCGCGCCTTCGCCAAGGCGACGGGACAGCGCATCGAACAGCGGCGCATTGCGCGGCTGTCGTGCAGCAATCGCCGCCAGCGAACGGTCGAGCTGGTCGGACTGCGACGTTTCCAGGATCACGTCGGCGGCCGGATTGGCCGTGCGCAGCTGGCCGTCGGCGTCGATGCCGAACACGCCGGAGCTGAGTCGCGCCAGCACGGTTTCGAGGTAGGCGCGCTGGCGCTCGGTCTCGGCCGCGCTGTCGCGCTCACGTTCGCGGGCGACGGACAGGTCGCGGGTCATGCGGTTGAAGCCCTGCACCAGGAAGCCGAGTTCGTCGTCGGTCTCGCCGGCCACCGGCTCCACGCGCTCGCCGGCTGCAACCTCGCGGGTAGCCATGGCCAGCCGGCCGATCGGATCGGTCAGCCGCCGGCTCAGGTCGAAGGCCAGCAGCAGCGCCAGCAGCACCGACAGCATCAGCACGAAGCTCAGGATCAGCACGAACACCAGCTTCAGCGAGTCACGCAGGAACAGGGCCTGACGGTAGCTGTGCAGGCCGGCTTCGATGCGCTGCGCCCTCGCCGCAACATCGGCCGGCAGCGGAAACAACCCCTGCAGCAGGCGTGCGTCGCGACCGCGACCATCGAGGCGCTCGATCAGGCGCAAACGGATGCTGCCGACCCGGGCACCGCTTTCTGGATCCGCGTCGATGGATTCACTGCCGCCGAAGCGACCACGGTTGATCGCAGTCAGCAGCGCACCCGCGTCCGGCGGACTGCGGGCCACGTCGCTGGGTCTGAGTCCGGCCAGCGCCAGCACCCGGCCGTCACCGTTCAGCACCGAGAGCTGGCTGGCACCACTTCCCTCGATATTCGCATCCAGCTGCGACTGCATCGCGTCATGTGGTGCAGCACGCAGGGCTTCGGCGGTCGTCGCCAACCGTGCCGCCGCGAGATCCTGGCGTTCGTCGATGTAGCGCTGCGCAATCGACAGTGCGTCCTGCAGCACCGCTTCGCTGTTGAGGCGGAACCAGGAGTCCACTGTCGACTCCACGAAGCGCACGCTGAAGCCGTAGACCAGCAGCACCGGCGGCACCGCCAGCAGCATCAGCAACAGCAGCAGGCGGCGAGACAGGCGCGCACCCGGCTGGCCTTCGCGCAGTCGTCGGCGCAGACGCCACAGGCGCACGCTGATTGCCGCCGCGATCAGGACCAGGCTGGCCGCCGCCGCCACGAACACCCATGGGTACCAGCGCGCATAGCCCGGACCGAGGCCCTCCGCATCGGCTGCAAGGTACAGCGCGACCAGCAACAGCGTCAGCAGCGCCACCGGCGCCAGCACGCGGCCGCTCCAGCGTCTCAGCGTCGCCGCGGAGACCACACGAACTCCGGCGACACCAGCCGCCACTGCGAAGGTTCGAGAAACGCCGGGAAGCGCAGCGGCGTCGGTAGCGAGGTGAGGTCCAGGGCGACGGCAATGCGGCCACCGCAATCGGGAATCGCGCCTTTCACCGGCAGGCGGACACGATCCAGCGCGGCAAACAGGGCGCTGGGTCGCGAAAAACGCCGGTCCTCGCCGTCGGCCAGTCGGCGCATGCGGTAGTCACGACCCAGTGGCGAATAGCGGAGCTCGATCACCTGACCCTCACCGCGGCGTCCATCGCACCAGTCGATGCGGTACGCCAGCCGAAGCGGAATACCGTTGTCCAGCGCCTGACGCATGTGCTCGGAGAAGCGAAGCTGCTGGGTGACTTCCAGCGTGCTCTCACCCACGCCGTGCACGGCAAGGATTTCCGCGCGCTCAGGCGTTTCGCCCAGCGCGCAGCCGCCGAGCGCTGAGACCATGACCAGCAGCCTAGCGGCGCGCCAGCACGGCATGGAAGAAGCCGTCCATGTCGCCTTCGCCCGGCAGGATCTGCCAGCCATGGCCGCTGCGACGCCCGACCGGCAGGGCGGGATCGATGGCGACGGCATCGCGATGGCGGGCAAGGAATGCATCGATCTGGCGGGCGTTCTCGTCCTGGAGCACCGAACAGGTGGCATAGACTAGACGCCCGCCGTCGGCCAGCAAAGGCCACAGCGCATCCAGCAGTGCGCGCTGCTGTTCCACCAGCGCGGGCATGTCCGCGGCGCGGCGATGCCATTTGATGTCCGGCTGGCGACGGATCACGCCGGTGCCGCTGCAGGGTGCGTCGATCAGGATGCGCTGGAACGG